>JAWVZC010000031.1:0-19595 GCA_033722415.1 Balneolaceae bacterium
ACACTGGCGAATGTATCCGCCCGATAGTGGAGCGCATCCCGCATACCGCCGCCCCCGATAATGTCGGAAACTTCCGATTCCGCATATTCCCGGTACGTTTTGAAGAGATACCTTATTTCCGGGATTCCCTGTTCGAACCTGGCCCGGCCATAGTAGGGAATGTGGTCGCCGTCGCGGTCCACAGCAAACATCAGGTCCATGCTCTGGTTGCTGTCAAAGTTATCGGCATACAGCTCAATCGCTTCATCATCCCCGGCCGGATAGCTGTAGTTGAGGCCCAGGTTTCCCGCCACAAAATCGGGATCCCCGTCACTGTCAAAATCTCCCTGTTCGATGCTGTACCACCAGCCCCGCATTCCCGGAAGACCCAATTCGCGGGTTACCTCCAGGAGTTTCCCCGCCTCATTCCGGTAGAACCGTACCGGCTGCCAGATCCCGGTGGTCACCAGGTCGGGCCGCTCGTCCCCATTAAAGTCGCTCCAGGTGGCATCGGTAATCATCCCGGGCTCAACAAGTTGCGGAGCCCATTCGGACGTAATATCAGTAAATGAGTTACCGTCGTTCCTGAGAAGATAGCTCTTTGCAGGGACGGGATACATCCCCGGGACCAACCGTCCCCCGACAAACAGGTCAAGGTCGCCATCCCCGTCGTAGTCGGCCGGTTTCACTGCGGAGCTGCTGGTGAGCATCATCGGGAGTGCGGATCGATCTCGAATGAACTGCCCCTCACCGGTATTGATATAGAGGCGATCCTGCAGCAGTTCGGATGCAGGCGAAAATTCATACCCGCCACTGGCGACGAAGAGGTCCTCGTCCCCGTCATTGTCAGCGTCAATAAAGAGAGCCCCGAGATCCTCAAACCGTGCATCTTCGGCCCACGGCTCAGTGGTGGCTGCGCGTTTAAACGAGCCATCTTCCTGTTGAAAAAACAGGGCGGCCGGCTGTCCCGTGGCGCCTCCCACGAAGATATCCGCCAGCCCGTCACCATTGGCGTCTCCCGCAGCGAGTGCAGGACCCAGTTTAGACAACTGGTACGGAAGCAACGGCTGTTTGGTATAGTCATTAAACTCGTTCTCCCGGTGCCGGAAATCGATACCCGACGGTTCTGTTATGTCCCTAAAAAGAGTTTCCCCGGGATCAAATGAAAATGGGTATTCCAGTGTATCCTCAGCCTGTCCGTACGAGAGGGTAATCTCACAATCCGCCCTGATACCGGTCAGCAGCTGGTAGCGCCCCTCGGGCCAGTAGACCTCCAGGGAGTCGACCTGCGGTGACGGGCCCAGCCCGAAAATTAATCCCTCCCCCATAGTTGAGGCGAAGCCCCGGTAAGGAGAGTAGTATTGGTATTGCCGGTTCCCGTCGTGGCGAATGACAATCTGTGCCCCAATACCGGACGGGTTTTGATCCGATCCCTCGAACGTTACGGACAGGTAGTGGTTGGTGCCCAGGGTGTCGGCCCGGTTTTCATAGATGGCAGCGGGGCCGTCCATATTGTTAATCACGAAATCCAGGTCGCCGTCGCTGTCCAGGTCGGCCTGCGACATGCCGTAGGAGTAGCCGGGTTCATCAATCGCCCATTCTGAAGACTTATCAGAGAATGTCAGGTCGCCATTATTTTTGTATATGTAGTTAGAAATTTTATAACTGTATAGCTCCTCCAGTAGTTTACGTTCTTTCTCCCTAATAACATCACGGCTACCGAATTCGCGTGCTGAATTTAAATTTTGGATGTAATCAAAGTCATTAACCGCTTTGGGATACCCATTGGTGATCATAATATCTTTAAACCCATCATTGTCATAATCACCAAAAAGAGCGCTCCAGCTCCAATTTGTATAAGCAACTCCACTGAGTCGTGCAATTTCACTGAAGATAACATTTTCCTCTTTGTCAACACCGTTACTCAGTTGAAGAGTATTCAGATTATATTGGTGATGATATCCTTTTTGATACATTCCGGTTGCATGTTCATAGTTGTTTGCACCACTAATTCTTTTCCGCTGTATATCCTCTGCAGGCATCATGTCAGCCTGGATTACATCGGGCCAAAGATCATTGTTAAAATCAGCAACGTCCACTCCCATACCGGCAAAACTTATATGCTTGAAGTACGACTTACTTTTATCACTGAATGTACCGTCCCGGTTATTGATATAAAGTACGTCATCAGGCAAAATATCATTCGAGATGTAGATATCCGGCCAGCCGTCCCTGTTGATATCTGAGATCGCCAGCCCAAGTCCAAATCCGGTTTTACGCACGATACCGGCCGTATCGCTCACTCTCGAAAAGGAACCATCCCCGTTATTTCGGTAGAGTTCATCATAGCTGGAGGTTCTCTGGTCAAGGAGTATAGAAGGCTTTCTGGCCATTTCGTTGCGTGCAAAATCTACCGGTGAATTGTTAAGTAAAAAAAGATCAAGGTCACCGTCTTTGTCGTAGTCGAAAAATGCAGAATGGGTCGTATATCCCCTGCCCTGGACGTTATAATCGGCTGCGGACTCTATAAAAGTATTGTCACCGTTGTTCATAAACAGAAGGTTTGCCTGGCCACGTAGCGAGGAATTACCAAATGGGCCCACAGACACATAGATATCCAGGTAACCGTCGCTGTTTATGTCGACCATTGAGACACCACTTGCACGTACAGAGGTCTGAATTCCTGCTTTTTCCGTGATGTCCTCAAACTTGAATCCCCCCCTGTTTAGATATAACCGGCTTGAAACCATATTCCCGGCAAAAAAAATGTCCTGTAACCCGTCATTATTGATATCCCCAACCCCAACTCCGGCCCCGTTATATAGGAAAGGGTAAGCCTGAATGTTCAGGGTATCACTGGTTTCGATAGCATTATTAAACGTTACTCCTGAAAATTCAGGGGGTATTTTATTGAATTGGGGCGGTTCAGCGTTACGACTGCAATTTATGAGAAAAGCAGTTATGAGCACCTGTAAAAGTGTAAAATATAAGAAACGGTACATTCGTGGAATCTCAGAATTGGGTATGTCGTGAATATGAATTTTCAATAGGATATGACCTGTTCGTTTTCTATCTCATCAATTTCAAACTGTGTGGTACTTCCGTCAAACCAGTGAACTACAACCGCTTCTACCGGTTTGGCATATCCCAGCACCTGGGCTGCACCGGGTTGCGAGCGAAAACCGGTGCCGGTCCTGATCTCCCGTAACGGTCCCCTGGTACCGTCCTCGTAGACCAGTCGCAGCGCGGAACCTATCGCATTGCCGTTGCCCGGGAGACCTTCAAGCCGGATTCTGATACCGCGCGTATCCGAACTGTTTAAAAACAGCCTGGTAGAATCCCCGTTTTGTGAGACGACGAGATCGGTTTTGTGATCACCGTTGATATCCGCCACGGCTGCGCCGCGTTGATCACCATAGATTCTAAGACCGCTCTGCTCACCGGTTGTCACTGAAAATGTGCCGTTGCCCCGGCCCAGCAGCAGGGCTCCCAGACCTGCATCCTGGCGGGGTACGGCGGGTGGAAAATGGAAAAAATTCTGGCTAAGGAAGAGGTCCTCGTACCCGTCGTTGTCGAAGTCGTTCACGGAAGCATGAAAGGCGGTACTGTACTGCACAGATTCGGGAAGAGGTTGCGCCTCAAATCCATCCTCCCTGTTCAGGAAGATCATGTGGCTGAGTGTATTGATCTCTTTCGATGCCACCCGGTTAAAGTCCTGGCCGAAGATTTCACTCAGACTGGCCTGCCCGTAATCCCGGTGGGTAGAGACGTTGCGGTAGATATAGGGGAGTGCATCAAACTCGTACATTTTTCTGCGTGGTACATACCGGCTCTCCCGCGGGTCGAAGTAACTGTCTACCATATCCACCGTACCATCCATGTTGAAATCCTCGTAAAACAGCTTCAGGGGTTCTTCCCCCTTTATCTGGTACACGCTGTTTTGCCCGATATTGGTGGCCACGATATCCGGGCGTCCGTCGTTATTGAAATCCCCGGTCGTAACGCCGTTCCACCAACCGTGGTATCGGTCAAGCCCCGTTTCCGCACTGATATCCGTGAAGTTGCCCCCCCGGTTTTCCAACAGTACCAGGCTGTCCCACTCCAGGCTTAGCAGCAGGTCCTGGTCGCCATCCCGATCGAAATCGCTGAAGGCGGCCCCGGAAACCAGTCCCACCGAACGCAGTTTCCTCGAGTTCACCTGGTCCAGCACAAACGAGCCGTTCTCATTCACTAACAACCGCGAGGAAGCATCCTCCGGGTAGCGCGGCGGGTTGAAGTTACCTCCCACAAACAGATCGATATCCCCATCCCCGTCGTAATCGGCAGCCGTTACCGGTCCGGTGGTGGACAGCAGGCCGGGGATCGATTGTTCTGAAACCAGTTGTTCTCCATCAACCGCGTACTGGTACGCAGATGGCGCGTTGGCATTTCCCTGCTCGAAATTAGAACTGCCGACAATAAGCGTGACTTGCTCCCTGCTGCTCCACCCGACTACGGTGGTCTGATCCCCTGCTGCCGGGTCCGTCAGGCCATTCAGGTCGACCGGCTCGAACCGGCCATCTCCATTGTTGCGGAATACGCCCATTTCCCCGCCCTTCCCTGAGCTGACAAACAGATCCTCATCACCATCCCGGTCAAAGTCGATCCAGGAAACCCCCGGCCCCTGGCGGCTTACTTTGCGCGGCAGCAGGCTCTGGACGTTAAAATCGTTATATGGGTCTTCGTGATGCAGATGCCCGAGACGGTCAGATACGTCCGTGAACAGCGGGTCAGTTTTTTGTGCTGCCCGAACGCCGGTATTATTGTCGGGCGAACTATCAGGCTGATCGATCTCATATACGGCATTTGCCCGGACATTGTCGATCGCCGTTGTCTGCCCGTCCGGCCACTGTACGTACAGGCGGTGTTCACCGCTGCCCGGTTTCGCGGCAAACCAGATCATCTGCTGGGACCCGGAAACGTAATCGCCCCCCGCGGTCATCTCTTTTTCCTGCCTCACCGGTCCGCCCTCCAGGATTACCCGGGCTCCGATGCCCCGGGTGTTGTGACCGTTTCCGACGAGCCTTACAGTAATTCTTGCGGCATTACTATTGTTTTCAAACATCGCCGCCACCCGGTTCAGCCGGTTAACGGCAACATCGGGATCGCCGTCGTTGTCAAGGTCGGCCACAGCCATCCCGAGCGAAATATCCTGTTCCCCGAACCCCCAATCCGAACTCATATCGGTAAAGGTGCGGTCGCCGTTATTCCGAAACATCATATTTGAAAGTTCCAGTACCGGGTAATCGGTGATATCTCCAGCCGCCCGGGCTTTCATCCGATCCTGCCGCTGCCGCTCAAGCTGGGTATCCATATCCTGGTAGTCGTTGCCGTTGCCGGTCGTGATCAGCAGGTCTTCGTATCCATCCAGGTCGATATCCAGGAATTTTGTGGCCCAAGACCACTCTGAGGCCTCCACCCCGGCGAAATATGCTATTTCGGCAAACGTGTCATCACCGCGATTCAGGTAAAGCGTGTTCTTGTTGTACTGGGGTCGCCCGTCGATGGGATCCAGGTGGTCGGAAAGCTGTCTCGACCTGCGGGCATGGTCGGAACTCAGCATTTCAGTGACAAAGATATCGGTGAAACCGTCCCGGTCGATGTCGGAAAAATCGACGCCCATCGACGAGAAGCTCATATTCCGGATCGCATTGCGGTTGATCGCCCGAAATACGCCCTCCCCCTGGTTTATCCAGATGCGATCGGGGGTCCAGAAATCGTTGGCCACGTACAGGTCGGGGCGTCCATCCCCGTTCAGGTCCTGGAACCTGGCCGTCAGTCCCCAGTCGCGCTGCAAGCCCATGGGCGTTCCGTCGAAATTCAGAAATCGGGAACCCGTATCCTCCACCTTCTCAAACCGCCCGCTCCCGTCATTCAGGTAGAGTTCATCCCGCTCCCCATACTCGTTCATGTAGGATCGCCCGTCAGTTTGGATGATACCGTAGTACTGGTCGAACGGTGGCAACACCACCAGGGAATCGCCCTGTTTCTCCAGCGTATTCTCGAATGCCAGTTCCTGCCGGGTATAGATATCACGGACCGTTTTGGTCTTGTAGTTCGTGACATACAGATCGAGGTCACCGTCTCCATCGATATCTGACAGCGCCATCGTGTTGCTTCCAAGGGACTCTCCAAGTCCGCTCTGCCTGCTGATTTCAAAGTGACCGGTTCCGTCATTCAGGAACAGTTCGTTGCGTTCGGTCAGCGAGGTCTGCAGCAGGTCGGGATCCCCGTCGCCGTCCACATCCGCGAATACCACCCCCGTGGTGTTATACTCCTCCAATGCAAGTCCGGCTTCCCCGGTGATATCCCTGAACTGCCATCCCCCCATATTTTTATACAGTTTGTTAGGACCGTTTAGCTGACCGAAGTAGAGATCCACCAGGCCGTCGTTGTCAACATCAGCAGCCGCCACCCCGGACCCGTTCAGGTAGTTACGGTTATTTTTTACGTCTGCGTCCGAGACTACATTTTTGAAGTCGATTTCGGTCGAGGCCGGGTCGAGCGAGCTGAAACCGGTGCTCCCGAAATAACCGGGCGTCACTTCGGCCCATCGGTACCCACTCCCCTGCTTCCACTCCAGCTCCCGGGTATCACCACAGCCCACAGCCAACAGCCCGAACAACACAAGCAGACACCATTCGCAAGGCGAAGACAGTAGACAGTTCGATTCAGATCGTAGGTTTTCC
Organism: Balneolaceae bacterium; assembly: GCA_033722415.1. Classification (GTDB taxonomy): domain Bacteria; phylum Bacteroidota; class Rhodothermia; order Balneolales; family Balneolaceae; genus JAMQKA01. The sequence goes on from JAWVZC010000031.1 coordinate 6,708, forward strand.
AGGATGGAATTCTGCTTTTAAAACTTATCGATTAATGCACTTCATGCTGACAAAACGAAAATCGTTCGAAGATCCCGGATATCCATCAATTTACGAGGGGTTCCCCAGCCAATTTTCGCCTTCATATCCTCTACACCGTGCGTTACATGTGATGAATTTTCTTCATTAGCGGATGATTTTGCTGTTCCGCCTTTCGATGGTACGAGACGTTACTCCCGTGCCGTGAAAGGCTCGCAAAAATATAATTTGTTATCTAAAAGTGTGAATCGATAACAGTTATCCCACTTTACTAACGATAGGGCTTGTACACATTCTCACGAGAAACTGTCGGCGTTCCGGTACGCTTCAACCAGGGCCTGTTCTCCCTCTTTGCCATCACCGGCCAGCCCGTGCTCCATACCGACGATGCCGTCAAATCCCTTCTCATGGACGTACTTGAACAGGTTCCGGAAATTGATCTCCCCGGTGCCCGGTTCATCCCGTCCCGGCACATCGCCGACCTGGAGATAGGCAATCTCGTCCCAGCAGAGCTCCATGCTGTTGATCAGGTTGCCCTCGTTGCGCTGCATGTGGTACACATCGTACAGAATCTTGCAGGCCGGACTGTTGACCGCCTTGCAGATTTCGTAGGTCTGGTCGGAATAGCGAAGGTACAGATCCGGGGTATCGCTCAGGGGTTCCAGTACCATCACCAGCCCGTGAGGTTCAAAAATCTCGGCTCCGCGGCGCAGGGTTTCGATGACATTGGCGGTTTGAACACCTTCCGGCAGGGAACGATCGTAATTGCCGGGCACCACGGTCATCCAGGTGGCATTCACGCGCCTGGCCACATCCACCGCCTCCTTGCACGCATTGACGAATATTTCGGTGTGCTCCGGGTCGCCGGTGGTAAATGAATTGGCGGCATTCCCCCCCTTGTCGATTACAAACACACCCATCTCCATGCCCAGGTTGGCCAGCTGGTTCCCGATCTTCTCCTGCATAGCCGGAGTTCGGTTCATCAGCCCGTTGTCTTCGAAGGCCCGGAACCCCTGGTCGGCCATAAACTTGATCTGGTCGATCGGGTCGTTACCGGCGTGGTGGCGAAACATACCCAGGTGAGGCGCATATTTCAGTTTGAACTCATGGTTGTCGGCCGGTTGGTCGTTATTGACGATTGAATCAAATCCTTTCAGTCCGACCGGTCCCGCCATCATTGCCGATCCCGCGAGTACACTGTTTTGCAAAAATTTTTTCCTGTCCATGATAGCTGTAAAATTTCAATTGATTGCTGTTATATGTGTATTGACAGGGCATTCCCATTGATTACCCCGAAGTACGATTATAACAAAAGGTTTCGAAAACTATAAAAACGGATCTTTGCCGTTGCAGATTGTCCGCAGCGAGATACCGGGCTCCTGAATCATTCTTAAAACAGAGCTGCCTAAGCCAACGGTGCCTTCCGGGATGTTCAGATAAAGATACAGGCCATTTCACCGACCTGCACCTGGATAATATTGGTAATAGCATGAGCCGGGTCACATTCAGTCATGCCCGGCACATACGTTGTAGATCCATATTACCGGTTGATTAGTACCCGGGATTTTGTACGAGCATATCGTTTCTGTTTATCTCTTCGAGGGTTATCGGGAGGAAATAGAGCTTGTCGTCCCAAACCCTGCGCTGCACTGGTTCCGGGGTGATCTCATACCGGTAGTTGCGGTAGGTGGAGCGGTCGGCCCGCGTGTCGCCCTCCACGTAGATGTCCATACCATAGACATCCTTGTGTACGTTCGGGGCGATCATCCAGCGGCGGATGTCGAAGTATCGCTGCTCTTCGTACGCCATTTCGATACGGCGCTCGTTCCGGTACTCCTCCATAAGGGCCGGCCCGCTGGCGGTAATATCCGGCATATGAGCCCTTTGTCGCAGTTGATTCAGAGCATTAAGTGCATCACCTTCTTCACCGAGCTCAATGGAAGCTTCGGCATAGTTCAGCAGGATCTCGGCATACCGGAAATAGATCCAGGGGATCTCCTGGGTATTACCGGGGGCGTGTGCCACTGTCGGATCGATGAACTTGCGCAGGTAGTAGCTGGTGTAGCTTCCGTTCCAGTCTTCAATAGGCCCGTCACGGGTATCGATTCCGGGCAGTACCGTACCGTCAGGCAGCGTGATTTCGCGGAACGACTGGACGATGTTCAGCGGGTCCAGTCCGACTGCATCCGGCGGGCGCTGGCGCCAGCTGGAACCGTCGTGCAGCACTGTGGCGTCAAAGCGCGGATCACGATTTGCATAGGGATCAGCGGCATGTGCCGGATCGTTCCAGTCAAATTCGGAACCGTCCGCCATGCGGAAGTCGTCGATAAAGGCCTGGACCGGTGTGTTGCCCGCCCAGTTGTGGTAGCCGTTGGGACCGTTCTCCAGGCCGGGATAGTTCCCCATCCACTCGTGCTTTTTCAGCAGGTATTTCTGCATAATCGCCTCTTCGCTGTTTTGCTGCAGGAAGAGATCGATGAAGTTCTGCGTGGCTTCCGCATCATCGGCGGGGTTCGGCCGGAACAGGCCGTACACGCCGAGATCCATAACCGCCTGGGCGGCGTCTTTGGCATCGCGCCACATCTGTGTGCGGTTCTGGGCACTGGTGTACCCCGTTTCCGGCATCCCGGAGGGATTGTCGTGATACAGATCACTGGCGGCATAGAGCAGCACGCGCGATTTCAGCGCGAGGGCGGCTCCGGCGCTGGCCCGACCCGCTTCGGAGTCCGAACGAGTTACCGGCAGCAAGGCAGCAGCCTTGTCAGCTTCCGATATGATAAAATCAACAGTTTCACCGAATGAGCTCCGGGCGATTGACATGTCGTCATCCAGATCGTAGGGTTCCTGGATGAGGGGCACCCCACCGAAGAAGCGGAGCAGCTGGTGGTACAGGTAGGCACGCAGGAAGTGGGCCTCCCCGGTCATCATGTCGATAAACTGCTGGTCCTCGATCGTACTTTCCGGCAGTTTGCTGAGAACAACGTTGGTATTTCGGATGGCGCTGTACAGGCTGCCCCACTCAAAGTTGTTATACCGGCCGTTTTCAAACGCCCCCAGGTTACTGGGAGTGATGTTTGCCTGCAGGAATTCGGCTGTTCCGTACCCGTGTATAAAGTGGGCTTCATCGGCCGCTGCCGACAACATGGTTCCCTGGTAACCATGGTACATGGACCAGTAGATGTCGTTGACATAGGCCTCTATCAGCGGCGGATCGTTCCAGACCGCGGCCTCCGATATCTGGTCCAGCGGCTTTTTATCCAGTATCGAGTTGACGTCGCAGGCCAGCAGCCCCAGCGTCAACACGCACATTGCTATTATTTTAACGATTACGTTTTTCATAATAATAAGATTGTGAAATTAGAATGATGCGGTTAAGCCGACGTTAATCACGCGCTTCTGCGGGTAGTACTCGCCGCCTTGAGAACTGGCCTCGGGATCCATCAGTTTGAACTTGTCAAACGTCAGCAAGTTGAAGCCGTTCGCATAGACGCGCAGATTTCTCATGCCCAGTTTTGACATCAGGTCATCCGGCAGGTTGTAACCGATCTCCAGATTCTTCAGTCGGATATAGTCAGTACTTCTATAGAAGTAGGTGTTGCGCTGCTGAATCCAGTACTCTTCCTCGCGGTTGAACGTACGCGGACCTGAGAACTCCCCGAAATCCGGGTGCGGACTCATGCCGGTCGGATCGTTGGGATCCGGGCGCCAGCGGTTTTCCGCATATTCCTGGAAGTAGTTTCCGAATTCTCCGGACTGGGTCTGGTAGTACTGGGAAGCACCGGCCGCCCCCTGGAAGAAGACCGTGAAGTCGAAGTTCTTGTAACTTCCGTTGAACGTGATTCCACCGGTCCATTCCGGGATATCATTTCGTTCAATCCTTCTGCGGTCATCGGCGGTAATGGCACCATCGCCGTTGATATCTTTAAAGATCACATCTCCGGGTCGTGCACCGGGCCAGCTGGGACGGCTGTCCACTTCGGCCTGGTCCTGGAAAATGCCGTCGGCCACGTAGAACAGGTCGGTATCCATCTTGGCACCGGTTGACTTCTGCCACTCCGGGGCTCCGGGGGCTTCATCCCAGAACTTGATCTCGTTGGTGGCCCACCCGGCATTCAGCGAGATGCTGTAAAGGAAGTCGGTGCTGGCCTGGTTTCTCCAGGTAATGGAACCGTCATATCCCCAGCTCTTAACCTCACCTATATTCTCTTCCGGCAGGCTGATCCCGGCCGATTGCGGCACAGAGGCGTTGCGCTGGGTCAGGATATCGGTACGCAGGTAGTTGAAGTAGTCCAGCTCGAACGAAAGACGCTCATCCAAGATGGACCCCTCAATACCAACATCAAACTGGTTGGCCACCTCCCAGGTAACAGCGGGATTCGGCGTACGCGTCTGGTACAGTCCCTGAACTTCGTTGGACCCGCCAAATACGTTCCCTGCACCGGTAAAGGCATAGGTGGCCAGGAACTGGTAGGGATCGATCCGGTCGTTACCGGTCTGTCCCCACGAGGTTCGCAGTTTCAGTTCGTTAAATAATCCCACCCTATCGGTAAAGAATTCCTCTTCGGTCAGTCTCCATCCGAGCGAGAACGCCGGGAAGAACCCAAATCGTCCCTCTTCCGGGAAGATGTAGGATCCGTCATACCGGCCTACCAGCTCTACCAGGTACTTGTTCTGGTAGTCATAATTGATTCGGCTGAAGAAGTTGAAACGGGAACCCTGGGATGCTGTACCCGAGTTCTGACGTTGTGCTTCGCCCCCCGCAAAAAGCTGGGGAATAGCGGTAGAGATGTAGTTCCTGCGGAATGCCCAGAACGAGGAGTTTTTAAAACGCTGCTGCTCGGTTCCAAGCAGGAGTCCCAGGGAGTGATCGTCGAAATCACGCTGGTATTCGGCTACCAGGTTTACAAGGATATCGTAATTGTCCTCGTTGGACTGCGTCAGGTTCGGCTCCTGTCCGCCGGGGCGCAATGAACCGGTCAGGAATTGAGCTCCCTCCGATGGGTTCGCTCCGGCCGCAATATAGGCCGCTTCATCAAACGTGAATAGCGTCCACGGAGTAAACCATTCCCTGCGCTGACGGAAATCCTTGTCATAGGCGATATTTGCCCGCACTCCGAGTCCTTCTACGCCCGGAATCTCGATATCGACGCCTAGGTTCGACTGCAGGTAGTAGCGATCGTCATAATCATAGCCGGTAACATCCGTACCGGTGACAACGGGATTCTGTCCGTTCTCGATGTCCGGACCGGGATGTCCACTGGGCCAGTAGGCCGGCAGATTCGGCTTGCCACGCATGATCATCCGGAAGGTAGCGCCGGCCGGTTGCGTGGGGAAGTTGCGATCTTCGTAGCGGCCGTTTACGTCGAACCGAATATTTACATTGTCAGATATTTGTCCGTCGATATTACTGCGGAAGTTGTACTGCGTGTAGCGTGTGGAGCTACGCTCGTAATACCCATCTTCGGTAAGTCCGCCGATGGAGAGGCGATATTGCATGTTCTGGCTCCCGCCGGAAACCGAAGCATCCACGCGAGTTTGGTAGGACATCGGCTTCAGCGCCTCTGCAAACCAGTCGGTGTCGTGATAGAGCCACGGATCTTGCTGCCCGATATTTTCGTGCCGCTGGATCTCCTCCTGCGAGTAGCGCAACGGACGGCCGCGATAGAGATCGATCTCGTTGAGCATGCGCAGGTAGGTCGGGGCGTCCGCCATATCGGGAATACGGGTCGGCTGATTGAAGCCCTGGTTAAAGTCAAGAGTAACCTGTGGAGCCTGGTTAGCACGTCCCCGCTTGGTGGTGATCAGAATCACCCCGTTGGCGGCCTGGGCCCCGTAAATGGCGGCGGAGGCATCTTTCAGGACGGAAATATTCTCGATATCCCGCGGGTTCAGGCGATCCAGTCCACCGGCCCGGTTAGGGACGCCGTCAATTACAACGAGGGGACTGTTGTCGTTCAGTGTGTGAACGCCGCGAATGCGAATGGTGGAACCATCATACCCCGGCTCACCGCTGTCGGTTACCGTAACCACACCCGGCATACGTCCACCAATGGTATTGGAAACATTTGTAACCGGCACTTTTTCCAGATCTTCCCCGCTTACAGCACTGACAGAACCGGTCAGGGTTTCCTTTTCACGAGTGCCGTATCCCACAACAACCAGCTCTTCACCGGTAAAGGTTTGGGGTATCAGTGTTACGTCGATCTGAGTTCGCCCGTTGATCGGAACTTCCTTGCGTTCGAAACCGACAAATGAAAACAGCAGGGTATCCTGCAACGAAGGCACATTCAGCTCATACCGGCCGTCAGCACCGGAGGTGGTACCGATGGTTGTTCCCTTTACGACGATATTTACGCCGGGGAATGTGGTACCCTCTTCATCGGCAACGGTACCGCTTACGGTTTCGAGGTTGATCGTCTCTTCAACAGGTACAATACCGATGAGGCGGTTGTCAAGCTGCCTCATGGCCAGCGGATACCCGTGAATAATTTCCTGAACACCTTTCAGGACACTATTTTCGGTAATCGCTATTTCACGATCAATGCGTTTGGACGCAAGCAGACGATCCTCATACAGAAAAGTCACATCATACTTTCGTTCAATTTCCGTTAATGCATCACTCAACAATGTACCCGTCTGAACCAGATGAACCTTTTTCTGGTCGTTCAGGGTAAATACATCCTGTGCTGTAGCAACCGGCAGGCTTATGCAGGCCACAAGCAGGATGGGTAATATTGATTTGATTATGTTCATGATCCCTAGTGGTTATGTGTTAGACATTGCTGTTGTGGTTATGATTTGTGTTCGTAGTGTTTTTGATTTTGATGGTTCCTTCCGAACTAGTTTATGTTGTTGTTTCCGATCTGAATGGTCTCTTCGGTATGACTCATTGGGACATCCATAACCTCAGAAATGGACCGGACCACGTGATCCAGGTCCTTAAGAGTAATGACGCCTGTCAGGGTACGCTGGTAGAGGCTACGGTCGTTAACAGCAATATCAACACCGTACACTTCTTTTATGCGCTGAATCATATACCCGAATGGCGATTGGTCCAGAACCAGTTGATCCTGGGTCCACCCGGTGTAAATTTTGGTATTTTTTATAGTTGAAATCGATATATCCTTATTATCCCTGCTGAAATAGACCCTTTCGTTGGGTTTCAGTGCGTATGTTCGGTCAACATCTTCGCTGGAATTGTTCCCGTTTTTCCGAATGGTGATCGCCCCCTCTTCCAGTACCACTGCTGTTTTGTCACTTTCGGTTTTCACGACAAAACGTGTGCCCATAACCTCGATCGTGCCGTCGTCTGTTTTGACCCGGAAGGGAACGGCGTCGGGTTTGTTTCGGGATGAGATGGAAAAATAGGCCTCACCCTGCAGATACACCTCCGAGACATTCCCACGGATCCAGCCCGCCGGGTAGGTAATCGAGGAGTTGGCGTTTAATGTAATGGTGGAACCGTCTGAGAGGGCTACGGTTTTCTGCTGGCGAAACTGGGTCTCAATGGTTTTCCACTCGACGGGTTGCCGTTCGTCGGCAGCGGGTCCGGAATACGACGTTGCGTACATAAAAAAAGATGCCGCCCCGGTGGCTACGCTAACCAGAATAACGGCGGCAATCCTGAACAATCGGTATCCTGAACGATCCGGTTGATGGTGCATCGGGGTACATTTTCGCGGGGAAAGGCTGTCGATCCGGTTGTTCAATACCAGCCATTCTCGATCCGTCTGCCGTGACGAATGTATCTTGCAATCGAGACCAAGAATCTTGTTTTGCGCCAGTCGTGCGATTTCCCGGTTGCCCGGTGAACCGGCTATCCAGGTATCCCACTGTTCCGAATCCGCAGGAAGAGCCGTACCCTGAACCCAGCGTATAAACGAAATGTTATTGACCAGTTCCTGTACCGTATAGGTATTCGATCCCATTCATCACCTGTTTAAAAAATAAATGTCCTTCTCTTTTGCAGGTATGCTGTAATCCCCAGGTATGTAATAATCCCCTATCCTGAAAATCTACCAGTAAAGAGCAACGGGATGATGGGTTGTCATGTGGTTTTTTATAAAAAAAATATTTTTTCCTGAAAAATGCCCTTCAGATATCGTCAGCCCTATATTGCTGTTTTTACAGAAGATGTAAAGAGCCGTCCCTCGAACTCATTTTTAAGTGCTTTGACGCCGTGATAGATATAATTGCGCGCGGTCTGGTAACTGACCGACATAATCTGCTGGATTTCACCGTACCCCATGCCATCGAAATATTTGAGATAGATCGCCTCGCGATGACGGTCCGGCAATTTGTTGAGTGCCTCCAGCAGGGCCTCTTTCTGCTCCCTGCGATCCTCTTTATGGATCATTAAATCCTCTTTTGTGAACGTTAACAATTTCGAGTATGAAATAACATCGTCCACGACTATTTCTTTCGATTCCCGCCTGATTGCCTTAAATATGTCGCGACGAAGCGAAACCCAGAGATAGGCTTTTATGGACTGAATATCGGTGAGGTGTTTTCGTCGATCCCAAATTCTAAAATAGAGCTCCTGTACACAATCGTTTGCCAGGAAAGAATCTCCGCTTATTTTGTAGGCATACGCGTAGAGATCATTATAATAACACTCAAAAAGGTACTTCAGGGCTTTTCGATCGCCATTTTTCAATTTATTCCAGATTTCTGCATCTGACAAGCTTCCGTACCGATGATCCATAATAGGTTTTCCCTTCCCCAAGTTATCCTATATCCCCAGGATATATGTTTACGTAGATGTGTAATGCCTACACTTAATATATGATTTTTTAGAAATTGTGCAATTATTTTGTCGCCCGATCCAAGTCATCCTGACGGGTTTTCCCGGTACCGATGCCGGGTAATGCCTGCCCGTATCAAACTTCTTGGTACCCATTCAGCACCCAGCGGTTATAGGGCGCAACATAAGATGGCGGAAGTATCCACACGGTGGATGGCAAGCATCCGGGAGAATGGTTTTCTGACTGAAATACAACTCGGGAGCGAGTTCCACACCGTACTTCCGGTCTATCATACCGAAAAGGGTGATACCTCTTGCGGCATCACCCTTAACGAATTATCCATGACTGTTATGAACGGTACTAAATCACTTCGGTTTCTCCGGGTACCGGTACCGGGTATTTTCCGTCTTCATTGGGAACGACCGGCGGGGTGGCCTCCCAGCCAAACTCTTCCGGCATCTCCGACTTATCGGAGTTGAGAGCATCTTCCCAGGATATAACATCCCCGGAATAGGTCGCCATTCTGCCCATCAGGGCTGTCAGCGTGCTTTTGGCACCGTATTCGGTATTGTTGATCCGGTCGCCGTTCCGAATGGCGGCAAACAGCTCATTATGCTCCTGCTGGTACGGGTTCGGGTCCTGTTCGGCATTGTGGTTGTAGAGTGTTTCGCGATCCCAGCTTCGCAGGATTCCACGGTCACCACTGGTATCGATAGTGCCCCGGGTACCCTGGAAGAACTCCGCCACCCGGTTCATGGTGTTGGGCTGATGGCGGCACTGACTGGAAACAACGGCCCCGCTCGGGTAGGTAAATTCCACGAAATGATGGTCGAAAATCTGACCGTGGTTTGGTCCCACACGGACTTCACGACCGCCCATGCCCTGAGCCGATTCGGGGTACTCGCCGATAAACCAGTTCGCCACGTCGATATTGTGGATATGCTGCTCCATAATATGATCTCCGCAGAGCCATACAAAGTAGTACCAGTTCCGCATCTGGAACTCCATCTCGTTCTGGTGCGGCTCGCGCTCGCGTACCCACACCCCGTCGCTGTTCCAGTAAACCTGTCCCGATACAATGTCGCCAACGGCCCCGTCGTTAACCCGTTTAATAACCTCCCGGTAACTGTTCTGGTAGTGGCGCTGCAGGCCCACGACAACGTTCAAGCCTTTCTGATCAGCTTTTTTGCCGGCTTCCAGCACCTTGCGCACTCCGGGTGCGTCAGTGGCCAGGGGCTTCTCCATAAACACATGTTTTCCGGCGTCCACGGCCGCTTCAAAATGGATCGGGCGGAAACCGGGGGGCGTCGCCAGGATCACCACATCGGCCAGTTCGATGGCATTCTTGTAGGCATCGAATCCCACGAACTTGTGTTCTTCCGGCACATTCAGTTTACTCTTGTCGTCCTTGAACACCTTGTTCAAGGTATTCAGGCTGTCATCAAGCCGATCCCGAAAGGCGTCGGCCATGGCCACCAGCTGTACGCCGTCTCCGGTGCTGAGGGCCTGGCGGGCCGCACCCGTTCCGCGTCCCCCGCACCCGACCAGGGCTACCTTGAGGGTTGCACTGCCGCCGGCATACGCCCCGGCACCCACCGGCAGGCTGCTAAGCATCAAGCCCCCTGCTGCCAGTGAAGAAGTTTTGACGAAATCCCGCCGTGACAATTTACCTTTCCCGCTGTCCTTGTTTTTTTTATTACTCATAATATCCCACCAATGTTAAGGTTATCTGCTCTGTTGTTACTTTTGCTTGTCGATAAATGTAAAGGGTGTTCGATTGACTTGCTTATAAAATCCGTAAAAAATATCCGAACCGCTCTATAAACCTGTTCATCAGCACGTTGAACCTGGTACCATGATTATTCCCACACCCTGTTTTAATATACCTTACGTATTACATTATTGATAATGAACGCGTTTAGTGGTAAAAAAGCAGCCTTTATCTCATCCTGAACTGGTTCCAGGATCTGGCAAGGCCTCTGCCGTTGATCTCAGCCCGAAGCAGGTCACCGCTCTGTGCCACCACGTGATTTCCAACAGCTTTCGGGGACCGGTATGACGTAGAGGGCATTCCCTGGTTTGTTGTCATTTAATCCAACCACTATACGCGTTAGTATTTAAATGCTGGTTTTCATTTCCCTGAGCGATCTGTATTCCAACCAGTTTGGGTAATTCACCCGTCATGGAAAAGAAAAATCTCATTAATTATAATCTTCGATGGCGTCGATCCAGTATTTTTCCATCTCCTCTTTCGAGGGTGGTTCGGCAGGACGAACCACCCGAAAGCCCAGGAACGGCGCATCAGTGAGCCACCAGCGGCTTTTCGGAAGCTGCGGATCCCGCCGTTTCCACCGGGGAATCGATCCCTCCCGGTTGGCGCACCGCAGTTCCGCGGGGGAATCCTGCCATGAACCGCCCCGCAGCGATCTGGGATACAGCTCATCCGGCAAAAAAAGCGGGGCTTCCGCCACCCCGTCACCGATTCTTTCGTAATAGTCTTCGTGGTACTGGTCCATAGTCCATTCCGCAACATTCCCGTGTATGTCGTACAGGCCGAGATCGTTGGGCTTCTTCTGCCCGATTTTGTGATATCTGCTATCACTGTTGTCCTCGTACCATGCAAATTCCCCGAGCTTCGACGGGTCATCCCCGAACGAGTACGCAGAGCTGCTCCCCGCGCGGCAGGCATACTCCCACTCTGCCTCGGTCGGCAGCCGGTAAAAATGCCCGGTTTTGGCTGTGAGCCACTTGGTAAACATAACCGCAGCGTAGTGCGTCATGTTAATGGCGGGATATCCTTCTCGCCCCATGCCAAAACTCATATCGACATAGGGCGGCGTGGGCAGCGAAACGGCATCCACCTGAATCTCAACCCCCGCTTCCGACGGCAGCTGCTGTTTCAGCTTGTCAATTTCCTCTTTAACAAACAGGTCGTATTGATCCCACGTGATCTCATAAGCCCCCATCCAAAACGGTTTGACCTGCACTTTTGCGGGGGGACCTTCATCAGCCTCTCTTCCCTGTTCACCCGGTTGGCTGCCCATTATAAATGTTCCGCCAGGAACCGGGACCATATCGATCGACTGATCCGAACCCGGAATCGGCTCGGTATATGGTTCAAAGTCTTCGGGCTGTTCATGCTGTCGCTCCCCGGCGGCGGCAATCATCAATATGCCCAGCAGGAGTACCGGGAACGACCTCATTCCGGTTAGCAAATTGGGTGACCGAGTCGTTTTGAATTCGTTTTCTGTCAAAATTAGGTATTTGGTGTTTAAACTCTGAATTTGCTGCGGTATCTCACACTATATTATATAGAGTACCTGACCCGCCACATGTAACTGAATAATTACAGGATTCGGTAAACAGGTACAAATAGCACCTCCCCTTGTACGCTGCCCAAGCTTTGGCACTTTTCCCGATACCCACCTCTGGTTATGTTGAATTATAAATCCATGCCCCTGCACTTCCGGTTGAAATATGGGTACAAAGGGGTTCGTTGGCCGGGGTATCGAATGAACCTGACTGACATTCGGCGTACAAGATAGCAGAGAACCGTAAATTTTCAAGGGCGGAGTAATGGTAATTTTTCACCTCAAAGCGAAGGTTCCAGCGAAAAACGTAATACAAACCGCAACCCTCCCAACTCCCCGGTGTCAAAATGGTATTCGGCTTCCAGCTGCCGGCAGAGCGTCCCGATCAATTTGAGGCCAAGGGAAGAGGGATTTTCAAAATCGAGGTCATCCGGTACCCCCGTGCCATTGTCCTCAAACTGTAACCGTACCTGCTGGCCCCGCCGGTGCATGCTGACCCGAATCTTCCCGCTTCCGGCCTCTTCGAATGCGTGCTTGTACGCATTGGTAATCAGTTCGTTCAGTATCAGTCCGCAGGGTATGGCCTGGTTGATGGTCATGTAGATTTCGTCGGAATCGATCGTAATGTCGACCTCCCGCTCAACGTCAACAATGAGATCGACAATAAGGCGGGCCAACTCCCTGACATAGTGATCAAATGATATTCGCGATAGATCGTCGCTCTGGTAGAGTTTTTCATGGATCAGTGCGATGGAATGAATTCTGATCTGGCTCTCATTCAACACATTAACCGCTTCTTCCGAATCGGTGTTAAA
>JAWVZC010000032.1:0-19182 GCA_033722415.1 Balneolaceae bacterium
CTGGTCCGATTAGAGGAACTGGGCATGCTGCTGCTCTCCATTCTGCTTTTTTCCACCACCGGGTATGCCTGGTGGTGGTTCCTGGTGCTGATTCTTGTTCCCGATCTTTCCATGGCCGGCTACCTCCTCAACAGCCGGTTGGGAGCCTATCTTTACAATCTCGTGCACCACAAAGGGGTTGCGGTACTGGTATACGGCCTCGGCTACTATTTCGTAGACCCGCTCACGCAGATGATCGGTATCATCCTGTTTGCTCACTCATCGATGGACCGGATGGTAGGATACGGGCTTAAATTCGGCGACTCATTCCGGCACACGCATCTCGGCTGGATCGGGGAGAACGAAAAAACGGAATAATCGGCTGGTTTCCCATCCCATGCTGAAAGTTTGACCTCGAAGATTTTGTTAGTTTATAACGAAACCAACAGCAATCCCACAGCTCAGAACATTGCCTGATAAAAAGCAGAACCTGTTTGATAAACTGAAAAGCCTGGACACCGAGCAGCGCAACCCGGAAACCACCGAAATCGATCTGGCGGATGCCCGAGAAATAGCCCGCCTTATTAACGAGGAGGACAAGAAGGTGGCGTACCGGGTGGAGAACAAACTGGATGAGATCGCCGAGGCGATCGAACTCGTAAAAGAGGCACTGCAGCAGGAAGGGCGGCTGGTGTACGCGGGGGCGGGTACCAGCGGAAGGCTGGGAGTTCTGGATGCCGCGGAGTGCCCGCCCACATTTGGCTCGGATCCCGACCAGGTCGTGGGACTGATCGCCGGGGGCAGAGAGGCGATGTTTGTGGCGCAGGAGGGCGCCGAGGATCTTGAGCAAAACGGGGCTGATGCGATAGAGGAGATCCAGCTCTCTCCGCCGGACGTGCTCTGCGGGCTGGCAGCTAGCGGGCGCACACCGTACGTGCATGGGGCACTGAAAGATGCAAAACGCCGGGGATGCAAAACGATATTTGTAACCACCGTACCGCGTGAACAGCTGGATGTTACCGCTGACGTCATTATCGACGTGCCGGTGGGGCCGGAGGTGATTATGGGCAGTACACGGATGAAGAGTGCCACCGCCCAGAAGATGGTGCTGAACATGATAACGACAGGGGCCATGATACGCCAGGGGAAGGTCTATGAAAACGTCATGGTCGACCTGATGCTGAGTAATGAAAAACTGAGGGAACGGGCGAAGCGAATAATTATGAATTTTACGGATCTCGGGTACGATGAGGCGTCGGATACCCTGCAGAAGGCCGGCGGTCATGTAAAAACGGCCCTGCTGATGGCATTGGGCGATATCTCCTGTTCCAGGGCAAAAGAACTGCTCAGGGAACACAACGGTTTTATTCGAAAGGCTTTTCTACAGTTAACAAAGAACCGGTAATTCTGCCATGCGCACACTGCTCAGTATTATCATGTGGATTTGGTGGTCGGTATGCATTATTACCTTCTTTTTGCTGGTCGTGCTGTCGTTTGTGCTCACTTTACCCTTCGACAGGCACCGCCAGATTCCCAATCGCATCCTGAAGGGATTGGCTTTCTGCATGTTGAACGTAAACCCCGGCTGGCGTATAACGGTTGAGGGGACGGAGCACTACAACCGGGACAACGCGACCGTGTTTGTGGGCAATCACCAGAGTTTCCTGGACATGCCGCTGATCTACCTGCTGCCGTGGACCATGAAATGGGTGGCCAAAAAGAGCCTATTCCGCATCCCCGTGCTGGGATGGATCATTGCAATGACCGGGCACCTCGGTATTGACCGCAAAAGCCTGAAATCGGTTAAACTGCTCGACCGGCTGGTGGAACCGGTCAAAGAGGGTATACCGGCGATGCTATTTCCCGAGGGAACGCGTTCGCACGACGGGGAGTTGAAGCGGTTCAAGGATGGTGCTTTTCAGCTGGCCACGCGATATAATTTTACGATACAGCCGATCGTTCTCGAGGGTGGACACCGTGCGATGCCCCCCGGCTCATGGAAACTGAGATTCCGGCAGGATTTTCATATTTCAGTGCTCGAGGCGGTTAACCCCGGCGATTTCGATTCTGTTGATCAGATCCGAGATCATGTGCATACCGCATTACAGTCTGAACTTGAGCGCATCAGAGCACGTTCAAAAGAACAATCATCTGTGACATAAACCGGACAAATTATTGCAGCAGGAGCTAATAGACATACTGAATGAATTGCCCTACCGGATCAAAATTATGAGCTGCATGATCCTTGCCGAGCTGCTGATGTTGTCAGTGATCCTGTTCTGGCCGGCCAAACAGAAGGATACCGACTATTTCCAGGATATTGAACCTGTGGATGATGCCATCACCATGGAAGATGTAGCCATTACAACCCAGCGCAGTTCTCCGCCTCCGCCCCCCACACCGCAGGTCCCGGTACCGGTACCCAATGACCAGGTTATCGAGGAAGAGCCGATCGTGCTGGAAGAACTGGACCTGCAAAACCTGCCGAACCCCATCGAACAGACCGGTCGGGGACCGGGAGGCGATTCCGACCAGATAGCGGCCAACCCGACACAATCGCCCAGCCTGGTCCGGATCGTGGAACCCACGGTACCCCAGGAGGCGAAAAAAGCGAATGTTAAAGCCGAGATATGGGTCAGCTTCCTGGTGAATACCGAAGGTAATGTAGAGGAGGCGTCCATCTCGCGGATTAAGCTCTATGACGACAAGGGAGAATCTTACGAATTTGTTCAAAGTATAAACTACGGGCTCGCCGAAGCCACGATCGAGGCGGCCCTTCGCTGGAAGTTTCGACCTGCCAAAAAAGACGGCGAGCCGGTCAGGGCCTTTACCGAGCATATCTTTTCCTTTGGCTTCTGAACACGATTGTTTGTGTGCCACGGGTTACTCCGTCAGTATGGGGCATACCCTTATTCTGCTGTTCAGGATTACAGCTCCTGGGAATGAGTGAATTCTCAATAATCAAACCATTAAACAGTAGTGCTGATATACTATGTTTGAGCGCTCCCGCCTAAACGATTTGTGATTTTTCATTGATATGGGTGGCAAATAGCTCTATATTTGCGCTCCTTCTCGGAGAGGTGCCGGAGCGGTCGAACGGGCTCGCCTGGAAAGCGAGTGTGCCCTCACGGGTACCGAGGGTTCGAATCCCTCCCTCTCCGCTCTCAAAGGGCTGTTTTCGGGGTGAAATGACCCGGAAACGGCTTTTTTTATGATACATGTTGATAAGATTGTTCTTACTATGACATCCGGTTTAAGGGATGTCGGGCACCTCCGTTTACTACAAGTTAACATGTAAATTTCAGCGCACTATCACTTCTCATTTTCTGGGACAGTTTCTGAAAATGGTCAAGAAACCCCAGCTGTTCCTCCATGCTCCCATTCTCAAAGTAGGACTGGCAAGCGGTATTAAAGCTTGCCTGTCAATGAAATTATAACCTTCTACCTCCTGGGTGGAAATCACAAATTGTCAAAATGTAATTCCTGTTGCATCTTCAAATTTAGCCATTAAGCCCCACCCGCCAAAGGTTTCAGTCACCGTAAATACAAGTTCGTTTTCTCCTTTCTTTAAATCCAGGAATACGGCATCATGGTACCCGATCATGCCCTGGAATAGCGGGTCGCGGGCTCGAAATCCGCTTTTTCCCGTATAGATTGCCTCGCCATTCAGGATGATTACAATATTATCGCTGTACCCAAAGTGAAGTTTTTTCGTCTGGTCGGACACTGAGGTTATCGTGGCTTTTGCAAAAGCACCAATGGCAGACTGGCTCGCATCAAAATCACCATCATCCGGCATATTGCGAAAATCATCTTCGGGAAGGTACCGGGATAGGTTAACCAGGCCACTTGCCTCGCTATCTGTATCAGCCCATTGTGTTTGTTCTTCGGAAGGTGGGGCGGTCAGGTTCACATCCTTTGCCCGAAATGCTTTGGAGAGGCTCCAGTTTGTTATGACACCCGGTTCCGGTTCAGCGACACTGATAGGCATGGTCTCATTTGATGTCTCATGCGGTGTATAGCGAAAATTGGAGAAATAAGCGCCAAAGAGTGCCCACAGGCCCAATCCGCCATTTTCCTCATCTCTTCTAAGGCGGGTTTCCAGAACCGCATCATTTGATTGGCCTGCAAATATGCTGACTTGATCACCGCTGAACTCAATTCGGAGAGGGATCCATTCGTTTCGGTCGAATGCTGTCATTCCCCAGCCATCTCCGGGTCCATAGAGCTGCCATGCGGCTATATTGTTAAAGACGGGAGTATACTGAATGGCGTCTGGAGAGCCGCTTTTGTGCAGACGAATGTACACCTCCTCGTATTCCGTTGGGGATTGGGAGCGGAAAATGATACCTGCAAATGCGCGAGGCAACGGGGTGGTTACATCGACTTCTATCACGCCGTCGGAAAAAGTGGAACCTTCCAGCAACGCTTTCCCTTCCAGGTACAGGCTCGGGCGCCCCTTGTAGATTTCAACCCGGCTTTCAACAGCATGACTGAAATCCCATAATGGATCTTCAAATGAAACCTGACTGGCTTGGCTGAATCCATTGGTGACACAAAATGATGTTACAATGACGGTACAGGTCAGATATACGCGGAAAAAACGAAGGTTCATGATACGGGTCTTGTTGATTAAAGGTATGGCTAAAGCCGTTGTTGCAGTTATAAGTTGAAGCCTAACCTAATTTTAAAGGGGACCAGAGTGAAGAATAATGATACAGGAAGGAGATAGACGTTATGAACCGGAACTACAGGGAATGGAAATATTACAGCTGCTGACCGAGCCTGCTTTGAAGGTTATCGCGGTACGTGCGGCTTAGTTTCAGTTCCGTACCATCCAGCAACGTTACATTATAATCGCCGTGCGAGTGGTGATGAAGTGATTCGATGGCGTCGATATGGACGATCGCGGAGCGGTGAATGCGAATAAAAAAACGGGGGTCGAGCTTTTTTTCCAGTATTCCCAGAAGCATTCTCTTGATATATTTTTTTGTCTCCGGCATGAATAAATACATAGGCCCCTTCGGCCTCAATCCACGTTATTTGCCGGGTATACAGGAAAAACTTCTCCCCGTTTTTCTCCAGTACGATCCGGTCAATATAGTCAGATTTATAATCGAAAGATCGTTCTTTGGGTTGCCCGGCCTGCATATTCAACAAGGATTCAAGCCGGTGAAGAAACGGCTCCCGGCTTTCCAGTTCAGCCTGTTTCTTAGCCCGTTCCAGCGCACCGGCAAATCGTTCGTCACTGAACGGTTTTAGCAGATAATCCACGGCGTATACTTCGAAGGCCCGTATGGCATACCGGTCGTATGCCGTCACAAAAATAGTGATCGGGATATGCTCGTTTTTGAGCTCACTGATAACGTCAAATCCATCTATCTCCGGCATCTGAATATCGAGGAACAGGATATCCGGCTGATGATTGCGGATCGCATGGATGGCTTCCTTCCCGTTTTTGCAGATCTCCAGAAGGTGAATATCGGGCTCCTTTACCAGCAGCTCCCTGATCCGGCGGCGGGCCGGTTCTTCATCATCTGCAATGACACTCGAATATGTATGTGCTAATTCCGGCATGGGCTTGTTGGTTTGTTTACGTGACCGGGAGTTCAATTTTGACCTGTACCCCGCTGCTTTCGGACCGGTTCCTGATCGAAAAGTGGTGCTCCGTCCCGTACATCTCGTTGAGCCGCTCCCTGGTGTTGGTGAGCCCAACCCCGGAATGGGCGGAGCTCTTCCAGCCATCCGGAAGCCCGACCCCGTCATCCTTGACCTGCAGATGCAGCCGGCCGTTTTGGCGCTGTATCTCAATATACACGTGACCGGCCGCATTTCTCGGGTTGATCCCGTGGCGAATCGCGTTTTCGACAAGCGGCTGAATCAGAAAACTGGGCACCTGCACCTCCAGCGCATCAGGGTCAATGCTTTTGGAAATTGAGAGGTGGTCTTTGAACCGCATCTGCTCAATCTCAAGGTAGCTGTCAAGGAATGAAAGTTCCCTGGAAAGGGTGATTTTTGGGGTATCCGTGTGCTCCAGCGAAAAGCGCAGGAGTTCGCCCAGGTTGGCAATCATGCGCCGGGCCGTTTTGGGATCGTTTTCCATGTACGCGGAAATCGTGTTAAGTGCATTAAATAGGAAATGGGGGTGAATTCGGTCTTGCAGGGCCTGCAGACGGGCCTCGGTTAAATTTCTCTCGAGACGGGCCGATTTCAACTCCTGTTCTTTAAGCTCGGTGTAGTAATTCGTTGTCCAATACACCCCCATGATGAGCCAGTAAATCAGCAAGTTCCAGTAAAATTGATTGGCTATGAAAGAGAAGCTGATTTCCGGCAATGAACCCTGCAGAATACCGATCACAAGGGTATTCAGGGCCACAAATATGAACAACCACCCGATACAGGTGGGTATGTGAAACAGGACCCGCTGTGTCAGCTTTGAAACTGTGCGGGAAAGCAGGCGATCCGCCCAAATCATTCCGGGAGTGAGCGCGCCCCAGATGTACCACCGGGGCATGGCGGTTTTTAACGCTTCGGTCCATCCCTGGCCCTCAGGTGCGTTCATATAGATCTGGGAGGCATAAAACAGCCCCAAAAGTGACCAAAATATCACCCCAACTGCAAAGCGCAAAGCATTTGACTTGGGGATTCTTAACATATCTTTGGTTGATTGGTTAAACTGTATTTCCCGTTCATCAAAAGTCTCCATCAAAAAATATTCCAGCCAGGCCAGATCAGAAATCGGAGAAAAAGCGTACTGATTGCCAACGGCATGAGCGGCCCGGAGGCTGAAATCATTATATCGGTGATCCTGGGACCGAAAAGAGACAGATAGTACCCCGGGTTTCTGCTAAATCCGGTTGATGTTATTGTTTATGGATATCGTTATCGATGTATACCTCAGCAGTCAATATCTAAAAAACTAATTTAACATATTGAGGAAAAGAACGGGCTCACATTCCATATGCACTCCGATGCATGATCTGGTGAGGGGATCAACGTTGATTACACTACGATTTATCATCTACGGTTCACATCTCTGCAAGGCACCGAGTGATACCCTGAACCACTTTCAGCACGGTAGTCCGGGATCACTGTATGGTATGGATTCTGTTTATGATTCGGTCTATCTACGCGTTAATTGCGTAAAATACAGAATAGGGTCGATATTTACGCCTTTTTGTTTCGGTGAATAATTTTGGGGTAGGCGTTGACAGATCCCCGAAAATAACCGAAGGTGGCACCGTGCAACAGGACAGAAGTTCGATATATTGATGGCGCCCCGGGACAACTGAGAGGGGGCTTGGCTTCGGCTACTTTCCGCTCGCAGCGGCAGTAAAAGCGCCCGGTGGTCGAAAGCGATTGCCCGCCGAATGGTACGAAAAATCAGTACCGATATGATTGTTGGCTTTTAACTTTATGATAATAAAGAACTTATCAGCTTACGCTTTATTATTATCACTTAATAAGCTTGATACTGTTCCAAAAACTGCTTAGTTAGGGAACCAAATATTACGTTGCCTGGTGATGATCATCTACACACTACAATAATCATCTACACACTACAATAATTAAGAAAGGTTATGAAAAACTTATTCCTCGCTCTTCTGGGCATCGCTTTGCTCATGGTGGCATGTGAGCAGCCGAACAGTCCCGATTTTAAACTGGATCAAAAAGTACAGCTGCCGTTGCTATCCCAGAAAACGTATACTTTCCTGGGGGAGAAGGATGCACTGATCGATACCACCGATCCTGATTTCAGTGATGTCTTTTCGACCGACAGAGACGGACAGGTGACCCTCTCAAAACAGGAGGATTTTGACTTTGGCAGCCTCGACGGCGCCATTCCCGAAGTGGATGTAGCCACCAAAAGTGTGGATGCCACGGTGGGAGCCCTTTCGATCAACGATTTTTCCTCCACCACCGGGAACCTCGGTAGCGCGGGCTTCCAGGAGGTAACCGGTTTGGATCCGAACACCGTTTCTCCGGGCACCCCGATAATCGCCGGATCCGAGACCGTTGAAATAAATATTTCCACGGATTACCTGCAAAGTGCCACGATTAAGGGCAATAATGGCAGTATATCGGTGACCATCACCAACCAGCTCGGTTTTACGATCGATCAGGTTACACTGACTCTTAAGGCCGGTTCTGTACCACTGGGCAGTGATCAGTTGGCAGCCACCGACGACTTTCCCGATGGTCAGGATAGAACGTTTGAAATCGGGTTTTCCGATGATGATGTGCTACAGGATCTCGTCGCCGAGGTAGATGTTAGCTGGAACAGCCAACAAATGAGCGATAACCCGGATGAACTGATCGTAAGCCAGCTTGACGGACAGGATATCACGGCCTCCCAGGTGCAGGCGGCGATGAAAGCGCAGAGTTTTTTCACAAGCGGCACGGTTTCCATCGACGATTCCGACTTTCGGTTTACCAGTCCCGACCACTACGTGGAACTGCAGTCCGGTGAGCTTGTGATCGACCAGATTGTCAACGGCATCGATCTGAACCTGAACCCGCTGGTAATCTCCTTTCCCGGTATTCGCACTGCGCCCTACACGGCCGCTGACAGCCTCAACATCCGGTTTGAAGGAGCCGAGCGGATCCCCAGGAGCAGTTCCGGTTCGACAGCTCCCGCCAAGAATATCTCACTCAGCGACCTGAGGATCTTTGCCGAGAACAACGAGCTGACATATAATATTCAGGGAACCACAGAAAACACCCAGGACGGGTCCGCCGACATCCGCACCATCAGCGAAACGGACCAGATGGCCGCCACCGTGTCGATCAACAATCTCACGGTGAAACGGGCTGAGGGAGTGGTGGTACCCCGAAATGTGATTGTCAATGATGACGTGCCGGAAAATGAAACCAACATCGTTGACCTATTCAATGACAGCGAGGCGGAAACGATTACAATCGACGCGCTGGAGGATATCTCGGATCAGCTTGACGGCATTGCGTTCAGCAACCCGTTGATGAATATCAGCTACCAGACCAACCTCGGGATCTCGACCACGATCTACGCCGGCATCGTCGGAACAGACGCCTCCGGCAACCGAACCTATCTCAACGGGCTGGTCGACGGAAACACCGGCGGTCCCAATTACGTGGATGCCACCGAAATTCCCACCGAGCTGCGTGCCAATGGAACTCCGTTAACCAGCGAGCAGGTGATCAAGTTTACCATTTCACCGCCGCAGGGAGGTGGCTCCTACAGCGATATGTTCAACTTTACGACGCAAAATTCCAATGTCGATGAGTTTCTCAACAACCTCCCGTCCGACATCCGTATTATCAGCGTCGCTGCGGTAAATGAACCGAACCAGGAAGGGATTTTGGAAGACCCCGTTGAGTTTGACCCGTCGATGAGTGTCGATATTCCACTCGACTTTTCGGCAGCCAATGCCACCTATGAGGATACTGCGGATGCCGATCTCGGCGAACTGCCCGATCCCTCGGCCGATGACCAGCGCCTGACCGAAGGCAAGCTGTTTGTGGACTACCGGAACGGGCTCCCGCTTTCGACAAATCTGACACTTGTAATGATGGACTCGCTTGGCAATGAAATAACCAGAGTTCCAGGTTCTTCGGGGGATCCCTTAACAATTGGTGCCGGTAGCGTCGACTCCAATACCCGTTTCGTTTCCAGCGCGAATGACGGTAATCTTACGATCGATCTTACTCGAGATCAGCTTGACCTAATGCACCAGACCCGGCAGATTAAACTGGAAATCGAGATCAATACCGACAGTCAATCCTCGGTCCGGATCCGCGGGGACGACAGCATCGCGATAAAGGTAAGCCTGAGTGGCGCCGTTGAATCAACCGTTAACTAAAAGCAATCAACACAATGAATCGTTTGACCAAAACTTTTATCCTGGTTATGGGCCTGTTGACGGTTGCGGCGGGTACCCTTGTTGCGCAAACCCGTCATCTTACCGCCACCAACCTTGGACTCGGCGGCGGCGGAACGGCCTACCTTAACAGCTATCACGCCAATTTTGTAAACCCGGCCAACCTGATGCTTCAAAACAGGTCCGAAAATAATGTTACCATCGGAATCCTAGGAGGGGTCAGCGGAACCGGCGGCGGCGGGCTGACAAACATCAGTGTCTATAATAACTATTTCACGACGGGCCGGACAATCAGCGATGACCTTGCCGCAGAAGCCCTTGACCAGTGGTTTGGCAGCGATCCCTCCAACATGCGAACGGCCGGGTTGCAGCTGGATGTAATCCCGATCGGTATCTCGGCCCGCGGGGAAGGGTGGAGCGGAAGCCTGGCGCTGCGTAGCCGCAGCCTCTCGGAGTTCGGGGTAAACCGCGGATTTGCAGACCTGGCTCTGAACGGGCTCGATTCCCGGCTGTTCTCCTCTGATCGTCCCGTGGATATGACGGCCGAAGCGATGACATTTGCCGAAGTCTCCGCCGGCTTTGCCATGAAACTGGTGGACATTCCCAGCATCCTGGGTATCTTCAAAAACGTAAAACTGTTTGCCGGCGGGGCCCCAAAACTGCTGCTGGGAACCAACTATTCCCGGATGAACTTTAACTCAACTCTGCAGATCGATCGCAGGGACAGCTACATCGAGGCGATCCGCCACGATTTCAACTACACCCTGGAAACGACCGGCTCGGTTACCGAGCAGCTGACCAACTATTACAATGACCGTTTGGACCAGACACAGGACCCGGTACTGGGGGATTATGTGGAGCCGGAGGGAACCGACTTTTACGACGTGAAAGGTTCCGGATTCGGACTCGACCTCGGTGTCACCGCGCAGATGGAGTTTGATCTGCCGGTCGTGGGACCCTTCTTCCGCGGACCGGAACGACTCCGTGTTGGCGCTTCGCTGACCGATCTCGGTTCGATCACCTACGACAACCAGTTCGGGCAGTTTACGGCTGATGACGAGCTGGTTTGGAGCGGGTTTGAACTTGACCAGGATCGCATAGATAACGAGTTCAACGGCGACGAAAACGCCTACTACGAATATGTGCTGGAAGACAGTATCGGTACCGATATGTATGGCGGATTTGCACCAACCGACAAGCAGAGTGTTACCAAATCGCTGCCGTCGATGTTCAATTTCGGGGCGCAGCTCACAATGAACAAGCTCAGCGTATCGGTGGATCTCGGCACCGGGTTTGTCGACCGGAGTATAAATACCAAGCGGGTTTCGCTGGCTACCGGGGTGGAATACCGCTTGCTGGGATTCATCCCGCTGCGCGTGGGCATGCGTAACGGGGGACACTCCTCCACATCATACTCGGCGGGCATAGGAATTGCCCTTAACAGCTTTGAATTGAGCGTTGCCGCTTCCTCGGTGGCCAACTCGTCACAGCACGGCAGCAACGTCGGGGCTGCCTTGAGTGGATTGGTATTCCGATTTTAGGTAAACTTACAGCTACACAAACAATGGACCAGTGGCATGTCAATAATATAAGTTCAGGATAACTATCGGATTTGGAGCTGTGGTTTGACCCCTTTTGTTTCTCCCTGCACAGCAAGGGAAAGACGTTGATATCGGTATTTGCAGCCGATGCAGGAGGTTCTGTCGGGTAATAACAATACCGAATTCCTTCGGCAGGGAGGGGACAGGGGTGGATCACTACAAGGCGTCTAAATCGTTTACTACCCGAACATGAGTAGTTGACATGACACCAATTCCCTAACGGAATCCACCGATGATTCTTCTGCTGCTGATGCTGCTTGCCGTATCGTTCGTCTTTACATGCCGGGTTGTTACAAAACAACTCGCCAAATCGTACCGGGAATCGCTGCTGCACCTGGAGCTGCAGCAAATTTTCCGTTGGTTCTGGGACGGGACCCCGGAAGATCGCCTGTATGCCTGGTACAAGGTGCGTTCGGTTCTAAAACAACGGCAGGGCGGTAAAGTACAGCGCAAAATCGCCCGGGTCGACCAGATTATCATGGAACTCGACAAGCGCGCCTTGTGCGGATCCTGCAGCGTATCGCCCGAGGGGGTATTGCTGCTTCAGAACGATCTGGAAATCGGTTAGCTGAAAAATTACGGTAAATGCGGTCGCTTGACTTGAATGAATCCCATAACAGAGGCTAAGTAGATTTACTTTCCGTCAGGTTTGCTCCCGGAATTTGTCCCGATTACACAGTTGGTTTACCGTTCTGGCGTTTGTAATATTTTACAATTTTGATCGGTATTCAGCAGGGTTGTTGTGGCAACAAACCGGTCGGAATTTTATATTTTTGTCTCGTTTCTGAACAGTCGAGCAAATCCAAAATAAATTATTCTTACAGTGGCGAAACAGTCAGCATATGTCAGCGATTTTGTAAACCTTCTTGACCC
This sequence comes from Balneolaceae bacterium, assembly GCA_033722415.1. GTDB lineage: Bacteria > Bacteroidota > Rhodothermia > Balneolales > Balneolaceae > JAMQKA01. The sequence continues at coordinate 12,311 of JAWVZC010000032.1, forward strand.
GGAGTTAAACCAGATTTTCAACATGTCCGAGGAGGAGGCCCTGGAGGCCGTGGCATCCGGCGACCCGGAAAAAGTGCGACAGATAGAGGGCCAGTTTGCACTTGTCAAGAAAATGGATGACCAGGTATTCCTGGCTCGGTCCATCGGCCGGCCGATGCGTTATTTTCTGGCCAAGCAGGAATCGGGGCCGTTGCTGATTGTCGCAGAGCGAATTGATGAAATCCACCGGTTCCTGGAGGAACGCGGTATGGAGCAGCAGTTTCACCCATCGTACACCCGGATGGTGCCCGCCCATTACGTCGTACGGCTGGATGTGGTTGGTTGCCCGGACCCGAGTCCGACATACAAGCGCTATTTTGAACCGGAACAGAATGCGTTGAATGAAGATCTCGATGAGATCGGGCGCAACTATATCGGGGCCCTCGCCGATGAGTGCCAAAAATGGCTGAAACGGGTCCCGGAGGATGAACCGATCGGGGTGTTGTTCTCGGGCGGGATCGACAGCGGATCGGTTTTCCTGGTACTGCATCACCTGATGCTCGAGATGGGACTCTCCCCGCAGCGACTCAAGGCGTTTACGCTATCCGTGGAGGGCGGGGAGGATCTCGAACAGGCCCACACCTTCCTCGACCGGCTCGATATGTCGCTCTTCCTTGAAGTGATGGAGGCGAACAAATCGGAGATCGACTACAAAGAAGCAATTGAAGTGATCGAAGACTACAAGCCGCTGGACGTGCAGGCCGCGGCAATGACCCTTGCACTGTGTAAAAAAATTCGTCAGCGGTACCCCGACTGGAAATATCTAGCTGACGGCGACGGGGGTGACGAAAACCTGAAAGATTACCCGATTGAGGCCAATGATGAGCTCACCATACGAAGTGTATTGAGTAATCCGCTCCTGTACCACGAAGGCTGGGGAGTCGACAAAATAAAGCACTCGCTCACCTACTCGGGCGGGCAGAGCCGCGGTCACGTACGCACCTATGCCCCCGCCCGAAAATTTGGGTTCTACGGGTTCAGTCCGTACTCCCTCCCCAATGTGATTGAAGTCTCCGAGGGGATCCCCTTTATACAGCTGACCGACTGGAATGAAGAGGAACTGTACGCGCTGAAGGGAGAAATTGTGCAGCGCGGGGTTAAACAGGTTACCGGTATCGATATGCCCGTATTCCCGAAACGACGGTTTCAGCACGGGGCGGTGGCCGATGAGACGTTCGGGGAGCTGTTCCCGGAAAATGAGTCGGAATACCGATCCTATTTCTCCTCGCTGTATGCCCGGTAATGCCGAGATAGAAGCTCATCGTCCCGAAAAAAACCCGGTTAATCCCCGGATTCCGTACCATTACCTGCACGAACGGGAGCCGGACCATACGGGGAAAATCCGGCAGGTACATACGATATTCCTAACCAACAAGGAGTGTCCCTTTCGTTGCCTGATGTGTGACTTGTGGAAGAATACCCTGGACCGGCCTACCCCGGAAGGGGCAACCCCTCAGCAGATTCGACATGCCCTGGAGCGGCTCCCGGGTGCAACGGTTATCAAACTCTACAACAGCGGTAATTTTTTTGACACCGGGGCCATACCACGGTCAGATTACCGGGTGATTGCCGAAATGCTCTCCGGGTACGACCGGGTAATCGTGGAGAATCATCCCCGGATGTGTAACGAGCGGTGTATCGAATTTGCAGGGATGCTTGACGGAAAGCTTGAGATCGCCATCGGGCTGGAAACCATTCATCCCGAAGTGCTCCCCAGGCTGAACAAGCAGTTTACTGTCGATGATTTTGTGAAAGCGGCGGAATTCCTCCGTGAAAACGGGATCGATCTGCGTACGTTTTTGCTGTTGAATCCCCCATATTTGACAGAAACTGAAAAGAGTATGGAATGGGCCCTGAAATCGGCGGAATTTGCGCGTCGGCAGGGAGCCGGGGCTTCCACCATTATCCCAACCCGTCCCGGCAACGGCATCATGGAAGTCCTGCAGAAACGTGGTGATTTTGTGCCGCCAACCCTCCGGGCTTTGGAAAAGGTTTTTGAGAAGGCGCTGGATACCGTTACCGGTCGTATCTTTGTTGATCTCTGGGATCTGGAGCAATTTTCAACCTGCTCCCGCTGTTTCCAGTATCGCAAAAAGCGGCTGCATAAAATGAACCTCAAACAGCAAGTACTACCGCGCATCCGGTGTCAATGTCATGAAGCGTAAAATCGACACATAAGGTACATGGCCGCAGCAGAAAAGGAACATATCGCAGATATCCTGGTTGCCGGGGCCGGTTTCGCCGGCACGTTGACGGCGTTGTGCCTGAACCAGTGCGGCTTTGACGTGTGCCTGGTGGAAAAGGATGCGCATCCCCGTTTTGCGGTAGGGGAGTCCTCAACCCCGATCGCCGACATGATTTTGCGTGAACTCTCCGAGCGGTATGATCTGCCGTGGCTCAGCCATTTTTCCCGCTACGGAAGCTGGCAGCAGCACCACCCCGGGATCACCTGCGGGATCAAGCGGGGATTCAGCTACTACCAGCACTTCGCGGGAATCCGTTTCCATACCGACGCGAAACACAGGCACGAGCTGCTGGTGGCCGCCAGTGCAAGCAACGAGCACTCGGATACCAACTGGTTGCGTTCCGAATTTGACGCGTTTCTGGCACGAAAAGCTCTCGACGACGGCATAACCTATATTGACAACACCGAGCTGCGAACCGGCCATTATCATGAGAATGGGACCTGGACATTCAGGGCAGATCACCAGCAGCGAGAGATCACCTTGAAGGCGGAGTTCTTTATTGACGCCACCGGCAGTCCGGCCCTGCTTCATGATCTTCTGGGTATTACCTCCGGCTGCGAGAAGTTAGACACCGCTTCGAGGGCTGTTTTCTCCCATTTTGAGCAGGTTACGCCCTGGTGTGAATACCTTGGGAAGCAATCCATTTCAACCGATGATTATCCCTACAACCCGGACTTTTCAGCACTGCACCACCTGCTGGAAGAGGGGTGGCTCTGGATGCTCCGGTTCAATAATGACCGGACAAGCGCCGGCCTGTTGGTTGATATGAATAGCCGGAAAGGGACGATGGATCTGCAGGCCGAAAGGGAGTGGCAGGCTGTCGTTGAACAGTACCCCTCTGTCAGCACGCTGTTTCAGGACGCCGTATACTCCGATAATCCGGGGAGATTAATCCGCACAGGTCGGCTCCAGCGCATGCAGGAGCGCGGAAGTGGTGACGGGTGGGTGGCACTGCCGCACACCATCGGGTTTGTGGACCCGCTGCACAGTACGGGCATTGCCCATACGCTTTCAGGCGTTGAACGGATTCTTGCAATCCTGGAAAGCCACTGGAATGATAAGCAGAAACTCGGGGAACATTTATGTGCCTACCAGAGACAGGTCCGGGATGAACTCTCGTTCGTCGACACGCTAGTTTCCGGCTGTTATCGTTGCCTGCCGCATTTTGAGCTGTTTAATATCTGGAGCATGTTTTACTTTACGGCTGCCATCCATTACGAGCAGTGCCGGCTGCGGGGAGAGATCCCGGAGCAGTTTTTGTCAGCCGGGCATCAGCAGATCAGAAAACTCGTCGACCAGTCGTACCGGGATCTTATTGCCCTGCTTGAAAGCGGGGAACCTCCCCATGAATCAGCGGTAACGATCTTCAAAGAGAAGGTGAAAGACCGGATCGAACCCTATAACAGTGCCGGCCTGCTTGATCCCCGGGCGGCTAACATGTATCACCACACTGTGGCAGAGATATGATTTGATGCGAGTGAACAAAAAGATCCGTCATGCCTTAAACCTGGCATGATATACGATGGCTCAGGCCGGATTGTTGACAAACCGAGCGATATCCACCTCTTTGGGCAGCGGCCGACCATCGACCAGGAACTCTGCGTAACGGCCGGCCAGGTATTTGCCGTACATCAGTCCCTTGGATCCGAGACCGGTATAGGCAAATAGATTGGGTTTCCGGGGATGAGGGCCCAGCACCGGTTTGCGGTTGGGAGTCGAAATGCGCACCCCGGCCCACTGGTCTATTAGTTCAGAAGATTTCTCCAGCTCAGGGAGCGTTCGTTTCATGCGGTTACGAAGGTACTCCTCGCCATAATCGTCCGGTTCCAGCGAATCAAAATCGTGTTCGTAGGTACTGCCCTGGGCAAATGTCTGATCGTTCAGATGGGCAATATAGCCGAGGCTGGATATGGAGTGCCCGAAATTCAGTGGACGACCCGGTCTGAAGATCGCCATTTGTCCCTTGATCGGGTGGAGCGGTAGGAAATCCCACAACGGATCTTTAGTCATCTGGTAGCCGGTGGCGTAAACGAGTTTCTTACAAGCAATAGCAGCGCCTCCGGTATTAAGCATCCACCCGGAAGCATCCTCAGTAACACGATAATTCACGTTTTCGAGGATCGTGGCTCCCTGCGACTGCAGGTACCGGCCCAGTGCCCGCAGATATTTCGACACATCAACGGTCAGGCCGATCGGCAACCAGAGTCCCCCTTCAACACAGGTGATGCCGGGATGTTTGTCCTGAATTTCCGGTTTTTCCAGCCAAACGCACCAGCCGTCCGGCCAGGTGGTTGTTTCTAGCTGATCGCGCATCTTTCGGGCCATCTTCTCGGTGATGGCGGGACGCAGCACCCCGTTGGCACGGTAAAACGTATGCCGGGAATGGTGTGATGCTTTCTCCAGGTTCTCGGAAATGGCGCGGTAACACTGTTCCGCCCGCCAGGTTTTGGTGGCACGCCGGCCGGTGGCCGGGTTTACCATTCCAAGGGGGGTACCGGAGGCACCTGCAGCGATCTTGTGCTTTTCAAGTACGCAGATTTTCTGCCCGTATTCGGTCAGTGCGTCGGCCAGGGAGAGCCCGGCAATACCGGCCCCGAGAATACAGCAGTCAAAAGAGGAGACTTGCAAAACAGTTACAGGATTTCGCTGGAGGTGATCCGCCTGGCACCGGCATCTTTCATCTCTTTCCAGGCTTGTTCAACCGAACCGTCGATGTCGATACCGCGTACGGCGTCTTCAATCACAATTACGTCGAATCCCTCGCGGAGTCCGTCGACAACCGACCATTTAACACAGAAATCGGTGGCCAGTCCCACGGCGTAGAGCGTTTCGATATTGCGTTCGCGCAGGTAGCCGGTCAGGCCGGTCGTGGTGTCATTGTCATTTTCGTAAAATGCCGAATAGGAATCGATATCGGTCCGAAAACCCTTGCGCACGATCAGTTGTGTTTTTTTGGTGTCCAGCCCTGAGTGAAACTCGGCCCCGGGAGTACCCTGCACGCAGTGATCGGGCCAGAGGGTTTGTTCGCCGTAGTGCATCTCAATAATGTCAAAAGGCTCTTTGCCTTCATGGCTCGAGGCGAACGAGGAGTGTCCCTCGGGGTGCCAGTCTTGCGTCTGAATGATCGTATCAAATTTATCGGAAAGATGGTTGATCAGCGGTACGACCTCGTCACCATTGGGTACTTCGAGAGCTCCCCCGGGACAAAAGTCGTTCTGTACGTCAATCACTAATAATGCATTCATAACCTAGTCAGATTGTTTGTTTTGTTGCGTAAGGTTATCGCGTAACTGCATTAACTCCCTGCTGATTCCCACCCGATAGGTGTGGGGATTTTCGAATCGCTTGTGTTCCGGGTTGAGCTGCTGCAGCCGTTTTCGGGCATAATCAGCACTTTCGCCGGCATCGGGAAGATCGGATACCAGCGTACCGTGGTCGGTAATTTTGTGCAGCAGCTGTTCGCGCTTGAAATCCTTGACGGTGCTGTTTTTGGACGGGATGTGCGGGTGATAGATCGTGTCGATAAACTGTTCATCCGCCAGCTGAATACCGTCCCGGTAGAAGGTGTTGTCATCGTAAAAATACCGGTAAACTTGCTTGCGGCCCGGCAGGGTCACTTTTTCGATATTTTCCGAGATTTTCAGTTTCGGTTTCTCTTTCACCTGTGCCAGTTTGTACACCCCGTCGAGGGCGGGGGAGTCCTGCCCGGTAACCAGTCTCGTACCCACCCCGAACAGATCGATGGGAGCCTGCTGGTTGATAAGACTCTGGATCAATCGTTCATCTAGCTGGTTGGAAGCGGCTATACTAACATATTCGAGGCCGGCCTGGTCGAGCATCTCCCGGGATTTTCGCGCAAAAAAGGCCAGGTCGCCGCTGTCCAGCCGGATGCCTTTCAGCTTGTCGCCCCGCTCCTCCATCTCTTTGGCCACCCTGATGGCGTTCGGCACCCCGCTTTCGAGGCTATCGTAGGTATCGACCAGCAGCACGGTGTCATTGCCGTAATATTCTGCAAAGGTTCGGAAGGCTTCCAGCTCGGAATCGAAAGACTGAATCCAGGAGTGGGCCATCGTTCCGCTGGCAAACAAGCCGTGACGATGGGCGGAATACACGTTCGAGGTACCTTCGACACCACCGATGACGGCGGCCTTGCTCGCCTGGATACCGCCGAGACCCTGCGCACGCCGCAGCCCGAAATCGAGCACTTTGCGCTCGCCGGCTGCGTATTTCAGGCGGGAGGCCTTGGTGGCAATAAGTGATTCAAAATTCAGGATGTTAAGCAGCAGGGTTTCCAGGAGCTGGGTCTCGATTATATTGCCTTCAACCCGGGCTATCGGTTCCAGCGGGAAGACGACTTCCCCTTCACGGGCCGCATGGATCGTCACATTCAACTCGAAATTCCGGAGATATTCGAGAAAATCGGGGTGAAATCCCTCATCGGCCAGGTAGGCGAGTTCCTCGTCATGAAATTCAAACCGGGAGAGGATCTCGAGCAGGTCGGTCATGCCGACAAACAGCACGTATCCTCCGTTGAATGGAAGATCCCTGAAAAAATAATCGAAAACCGCCGGCTCATCTTTTCGGCCC
>JAWVZC010000033.1:0-19181 GCA_033722415.1 Balneolaceae bacterium
ATCCGGTGAGTTACAGTTATTTGTTGACTACAAATGGCATACCAGCAGGTCGTGGACTGCGAAATGGTCCCGTCTGCTGCGTTGAGGGTAGAAATAGCGCACGCAACGTATCAATATACGTTTCGTTTGCGATTACCCCCTCGCCTTACCGACGAACCAATTTCTTGGTGAGAAATGAAGGCTAACAAACAGTGCCTGGTTTTATATCGAACTGACGTTAAAAAAGAAAAGCTTCCAACCGGTCAAAGTTGGAAGCTTTTTCTTTAGGGCATTTGGTGCTTTGAGAAGCATCCAAATATATTTGTCACTCTGTTTCATGCGTACGGCTGACTAACGTAAAAGGTTACAGGGAAATGGAGAATTACAATACATTATTTTTTTTAACAACTTTCCGATATATTACAGCGCTTCAGCCCGGATAGACCCTGTCTCAGCACGGCACCAGATCTACTTCACCCTAAGAGCCCCGAAATACATTTTGAATATCAGACGTCATATACCGCTGACCACTTCAGAGTTGTTCGCCGGTTTCCTGCTTTTTTTGTTGTGCCTCGTAACGGTGACCGGATCCCGGCTTTCTCGACTGGCTGACACCAGTTCCATTACCGCCCCCGAAGCCGTGCATATCTACCTGGAACGGCCGACCAGTTTGGAGCAGCTAAGTGAAATGTTTGCCGACTCAGGTATCGTGGAGAGCCGCGAAGAGATGATCTGGGCCGGCAGGCTCCTCGGGTGGAACCGTTTTAATACCGGTCATTACCTGATTGATGGAAACTACTCCTATGATGTACTTCTCTCGAAGATGGCAAGAGGCATCCAGGATCCCATTGCGGTTACCGTGCTGCCGGGACAGCATAAAGCAAGCCTGATCACCGAGCTGGCCGAACAGTTTCAGTTTGATTCAACGGCACTGGCAAAAACGCTGACTGATACCGCTTTTCTGGATACAAACGGTCTCAATCGTACGACCTGGATCGGGCGCATGCTTCCAAATACCTACTCAATGTACTGGAATGCGTCCCCGGAGTCGGTAGTACGGCGGATATTCCGTGAATTTGAAAAATCGATCGTCGAGCGGTACAGCCCACGGTTCCGGGAGATCGGACGGGGTGTGGATGAGATTGTTACTCTGGCTTCCATCATTGAATGGGAGGTACGACACCAACCGGAGAAAGAAACTGTCAGCGGGCTTTACTGGAATCGACTGGAACGAGGCATGCGCCTGCAGGCAGATCCGACCGTTAATTATGCCCTGGGAGAGCGCCGCCGCCTGCTGTACGAGGATTACCAGTTTGAACATCCCTACAACACCTACATACACCGTGGATTGCCCCCCGGCCCGATAACCAATCCCAGCAAGAGCTCCATCGAAGCGGCGCTCTTTCCCGCCGAACATGACTATCTGTACATGGTGGCCACCCCCGAGGGATATCACCTTTTTTCCGAAACTTTCGAGGAGCACAGGCAGAAGAGCGAGAAATGGCGGGAATGGCTGCGTGAACAGTACCAGATCAAGCGGGAACGGGAGCGCCGGCAGCAAACCGAAGATACCCGGTAAACTTTCCGGATCCAGATTACCTCAAAAGCAGAGCTACTGCATGGCTGGACGGATACCCTGCGGAGAGATCCGGAACACCTTCACCTCCTGGTTGACGTGGGTGCCATCGAACCGAATGTTGCTGATCAGTCCCTCGTACCGGGGATAGGTTTTGATGGCATCTTTGAGGAGATCAGGGTTTTCCACAGTTTCCAGGACCCGCAACAGGTAATCGGCTGAATCGTAGCCGATCATGGCATAGCGGTTCGGTTCCGTCCCGAAACGCTGCTGGTAACTGTCTCTGAACTGCTCCACCCGCTCACTTTTGGAGTCGATATAGAAACTTTCACTGAAATATATGGGACGGCCCTTCAGACGCTCTTCCGGGATTGTTGTAGCTCCCCATTCCTGGGATCCCAGCACAGTGAGACGACTGTCCATTACCTGCAGGTCAATCATTAAAAGATCGATCAGCGTTGATGCAGCCTGCCCGGTGAAGGGGGCGTATACCCCGTCAAGTGAGTTCCTGAGCAGGGTATCGGGTATGGCCCTGTCGCGATTGTCATCGACCGTGATCGGCGGAACCTCTGGCTGTTGAGTGGTGATGGTATCGGGGGCAAGCCGGCGAGAGAATGTTGAAATATCGTAGCCCTCCGATTCGAGGTCCTCGATCATAAAATGTTTGATATGGGCCCCGAGCCGCTCGGCTTCATTGCGAAATGCGTAGGCGGAGATCTCGCCCAGAGAGTTCTTTTCGGCAAATACGGCGAGCGTATCCATGCCCAGTTGTGTTACGGCGTATTCTGCCATTTTTTTGCCGTGACTTCCGAATGTTGGGTTGGCCTGGAACACAAATGGGTTGTCGATGTTCAGGCTGTCGGAATTGGCCAGCGGGGCCAGCACAGGAATCTGGTAACGTTCCGCGAGATCGGCAATACGCATGGCGGGTTCCGAAAAGAGGGGACCCAGCACGGCGTCGACATTATTGCTCCAGGCAAGATGGTTCATGGCGTAGGCAGCGGAATCCATGTTGGCTCCGGTATTCTGGTACCGGATAAAGGCCTTCTTGTCGGCATTGCGCTGGTTGAAATCTTCGGCGGCCAGCAGGTAACCCTGGAACAAACCGCGCGAAACACTCATCTCCGCCGATCCCGGATCGAACTTCGGCAGCGCAGCTCCGATATCGTAAACGATCCCCCGGGGTGCCCTGAGACGATTTTCATAGGATTTCCGGTAGGTATAGGAAAGGGAATCCTGCAACATCTCTTTCAGCCCGTTAATCTCGCCCGCGTATTCCGGTCCCAGCGTGGTCTCCAGCTCATGGAGAAGCAATCGGGCAGTCCGGTAGTCAACCTTGCCGAAAGCGGAACGTATCAAATCGGTCCTGATTTCCGGAGCCCCGACAAATTGAAAGGCGCGTCTCCGCTGTGCTAGGGTAAGGTAGTCCAAAATTCCGTTATAAAGCGTGATGGACTGATTTATCAGCGGGGTACGGGGCCTGATTTCTCTGAGGCTGTAGAGCGCCTGCAGGGCAGGTCCGAACTGGTCCAGCTGAAAGGCGATCAGAGCGGAGGTAAAACGAGATTCGTTGGCAATCTGGGCAGATGTATTCCCCGGCAGACGATCCAAATGCGATTTGGCTCTCAGGTACTCTCCCATGCTGTAGTAACTTTTACCGGTAAACAAGGTGGCCTCCGGTGTTGGAAGCTCCCGGAATATAGCCAACGCCTCTTCATACTGTTCATTTTCATACAGCTGTAATCCCTCCTCGAAAGTCTGGGCTTGCAGCAGATCCGTTCGGAGAAAACACAGTAATGGTAGCAAAAGGAGCGCGTGCAGCAGGCGGTTGTTCATGGGTAGTGCAGTTTTCACGGGAATTACGATGATTTTTATGGTTTAAGTATATACCGTAACCGTTGATAAATGTTCAATATTTTATTATTCCCATTCAATCGTCGAGGGCGGTTTGGAACTCACATCATATACCACCCGGTTGATTCCCCGAACCTCGTTGATAATCCGGTTTGAAACCCGTTCGAGAAAAGGGTGCGGCAGCTTGGCCCAGTCTGCGGTCATCCCGTCAACACTGGTTACGGCCCGCAGCCCAATGGTAAACTCGTAGGTGCGTTCATCCCCCATAACCCCGACGCTCTGAACAGGCAGCAGCACGGCGAGGGCCTGCCACACTTCATCATAGAGATGGTGTTCGCGCAGTTCGCTGATAAAGATATCATCGGCCTCGCGGAGCAGATCGAGTTTCTCCCTGGTTACATCCGATATAATACGTATTCCCAGTCCGGGACCCGGGAACGGGTGTCGTTTGATGAAGTGATCGGGGATACCCAGTTTACGGCCCACATTGCGGACTTCATCCTTGAACAGTTCGCGAACCGGTTCCACCAGTTCCAGGTTCATTTCGTCCGGCAGGCCGCCGACATTGTGGTGGGATTTAATCGTGGCAGAGGGTCCCTTGAACGAGATACTCTCAATGACATCCGGGTAGAGCGTACCCTGGGCCAGGAACTTGAAGGAGCTGTCGTCCCCAATGGCTTCGTCAAATACCTCAATAAAGGTATTGCCGATAATTTTCCGTTTTTTCTCAGGGTCAAAGACGCCCTTCAGCCGTTTCAGGAATTTCCCGGAGGCATCGATCCCTTTAACCGGCAGGTGCAGGGTGTCTTCATAAATATCAAGTACATCGCGGAACTCGTTTTTGCGGAGCAGCCCGTTATCTACAAAAATGCACTGAAGCTGATCCCCGATCGCCCGGTGCACAAGGGTAGCAACCACGGTTGAATCTACCCCGCCCGAGAGGGCACAGAGTACGCGGGCGTCCCCGACCTGCTCCCTGATCTCCCTGACGGTAGATTCGATGAACGACTCTGCCGTCCAGCTGCCCTCCAGGTTGCAGATTTCATAGGCAAAGTTTTTTAAAATGTGTTCCCCATATACGGTGTGGACCACTTCCGGGTGAAACTGGACCCCGTAGATAGGTTTTTCGGAGTGGCGTACTGCTGCCACGCGGGCATTGTCAGTATGGCCGATTATTTCGTAGGAGGGAGGCAGCTGCTTGATATGATCACCGTGACTCATCCACACGATCGATTCCTCGGGAATATGCTGCAGCAGGTCGCTGTTGTCATCCACGATCAGTTCCGATCGCCCGAATTCGCGCCGCTCGGCCTGCTCAACACTGCCTGGAATCTCGGTGTGGGCCAGTATCTGCAGCCCGTAACAGATTCCCAGCATTGGGACCTCCCAGCTGAACATATGCCGGTTCAGTTGCGGTGCCTCCTCGTCATTAACGCTCATCGGTCCCCCCGAAAGTACAATGCCGCTGGGAACAGAATCATCAAGCACGGTCAAATCTGCGTTGCAGGGATGGATTTCGCAGTACACGTTTAATTCCCGCAGACGGCGGGCGATAAGCTGGGTGTACTGTGATCCGAAGTCGAGAATCAGGATCCATTCGTCAGGTCGATGGTGCATCGGGGGTATGTAGGTTCGTTGTTTGTGACTGGTTATTAATGCAATGGGTATACTCTCGGTTCAGCGCCCTTGAAGGGCAAACCGTAAATTTAGCAACCGCACCGGGTAATTGTTCGAACTTCAGGATACCTGAGTCCGGCAGGTGGATTCGCCATGCAGCAGATCACAGGCCAAATACCAGCCATTTCACCGGCTTCCAAGTGGCTGGATAACGGGCATAATGGGTTCCACGCCGACCGCGTGAACATTCAGACGATAATCTTCCGGTAGGCTTCTGCGTCCATCAGCTCCTCAAGCTGGGAGGCATCGGTAAGCTCGATGGCGAGCATCCAGCCCTCCCCGTACGGGTCATCATTTACCAGTTCCGGCTCATCCTCCAGCTGTTCGTTGATCTCGGTTATCGTGCCGTCGACGGGGGCAAAAAGTTCGGAAACCGTTTTAACCGCCTCCACCGTACCGATAACCTCCTCCTGTTCAAACTCAAATCCTATCGGTTCCAGCTCCACAAATACGATATCACCGAGTTCGCTCTGGGCAAAATCCGTGATTCCGATTGTGGCAGTGCCGTCCCCGTTGTCACGAATCCATTCATGTTCTCGGGTATATTTCACATTGTCGGGAAAATCCATGGCCGTTAAACTTGTTATTTTGGTTTAAATGTAAACTTTTTTTCGAGGTAGTGGGTATTGAAAGTACCCGCCTGGAAGTTGGGATCATCCATCAGCTGCAGGTGATAGGGTATGGTCGTCTTGATCCCTTCCACCACAAACTCCGAAAGTGCCCTGCGCATTTTGTTAATGGCATCCTTCCGCGTGGGAGCGCTGACAATCAGCTTGGCGATCATCGAGTCGTAATGGGGCGGAATTCGATACCCGGCATAGGCGTGGGTATCCAGGCGCACATTATGACCGCCAGGGGGATGAAATACGCTGATGGTTCCCGCCGTCGGGCGGAAGTTGTGTTCGGGATCCTCGGCGTTAATCCGGCATTCGATAGCATGCCCGCGCATGGTAAATTCCCGGTCTTCCAGTTTTTCGCCGGCCGCCACCTTGATCTGCTCCTCCACCAGGTCGTAGTCGGTGATCTCCTCGGTAACCGGGTGCTCAACCTGGATACGGGTGTTCATCTCCATAAAGTAGAAGTTATGGTCCTTGTCTACGAGGAATTCTACCGTTCCGGCACCCTCATAGTTGATCGAGTGTGAGGCGTTGACGGCCGCTTCTCCCATCTCTTCGCGAAGTTCGGGTGTCATAAGGGGAGAAGGAGATTCCTCCAGAATTTTTTGGTGACGCCGCTGCAGGGAACAGTCGCGCTCTCCGAGGTGAATTACGTTACCGTGCGTGTCTCCGAGCACCTGTATCTCAACATGGTGGGGATCCTGCACGAACTTTTCGATATACACAGCCGGGTTGCCGAAGGCAGTTTCCGCCTCATTGCGACAGGTACTGTAGGCCTGCTGCAGTTTAGACTCTTCCGGTACGATGCGCATACCCCGGCCACCACCGCCCGCCACCGCTTTGAGGATAACCGGGTACCCGATCTCTTTACAGACACGTTTGGCATCCTCGAACGACTCCACGATACCTTCACTGCCGGGTACCACCGGCACACCGTTGTTGATCATGGTCTCCTTGGCCTTGGCCTTGTCGCCCATGGTGGCGATCATTTCGGGAGAGGGACCGATAAATTTAATGTCGTGTTCGGAACAGATGCGGGAAAATTCGGCGTTTTCCGAAAGGAAACCATACCCGGGGTGAATGGCCTCGGCATTCGTAATTTCGGCGGCGGCGAGAATACTCGGAATCTTCAGGTAACTCTGCTTGCTGGGCGGTGGACCAATACAGACTGCCTCATCAGCGAATTTAACGTGCAGGCTGTCTTCATCGGCGGTGGAGTAGACAGCCACGGTATTAATATCCATCTCCTTGCAGGTGCGAATGATGCGAAGTGCAATTTCGCCGCGGTTGGCGATCAGAATTTTATTAAACATGAATAACTGTTTTGCTGTTAGCCTATAATGAACAGGGGTTGATCGTATTCGACCGGTTCGCCGTCTTCCACCAGTATTTTTTTGACCTCACCGGTAAATTCCGACTCGATCTCATTCATTATTTTCATCGCTTCAACAATACAGAGTGTCTGCCCCTTGTCGACAGAGTCCCCGACAGTTACGAACGGATCGGAGTCAGGAGAGGGAGACCGGTAAAAGGTTCCCACAATCGGTGATTTGACGACATCGCCTTTCGGCTCTTGTTGGTCTTCCTCGTCCCCTGATGCCGCTTCAGCCGACGGAGATGACGGGGCCTGTGGTGCGGCTTCGGAAGGTGCTTGCCGGGGAACATACTGCGGCTGTGCCTGCTGCTGGGGCATGGACACCTGCTGAACCTCGCCCTGTTTTTTTACTTTTATTTTGAAATCGCCTTCCTCTATCGCAACTTCGTTGACTTCGCTCTCGGCAATCAGGTCAAGAAGTTTCTTTATTTCTTTTAGATCCATGATGTGTAATTAGTTAGACTTAGCACGTTCGATGTACTCCGAGGTACGGGTGTCAACTTTAATTTGATCGCCTTCATTAATAAAAAGCGGTACCTGGACCGTAGCTCCGGATTCCAGCGTGGCAGGCTTGCTGCCCCCCTGTGCGGTGTCACCTCTTACCCCTGGGGTGGTTTCCACGACTGTTGAAACCAGGTGATCCGGGGGCTCCGCATAGAGTACATTTTCGTTGTCGGTGTCGATCACCAGCGTGCACTCCTGACCGTCGGCGAAAAAATCCGGTTTTTTGACGTTTTCCCGGTTAACGGGAATCTGTTCATAGGTTTCCTGGTGCATGAAGTAGAACAGGTTGCCGTCGGAATACAGGAACTGGTAGGGCTGCCGTTCAACCCGTATTTCCATGAGCTTTTCCCCGGATCGAAAGGTTTTTTCGATCGTTTTGTCGTTAACCACACCCTTCAGTTTGGTACGAATAAATGCACCGCCTTTTCCCGGTTTTACATGTTGGTAATCCACAATAGAGTAGAGGGTGTTTTCCACTTCTATGACCATACCGGTCCGGAAATCAGAAGTATCTATTTTTGCCATATATCTAACGTTGTTCTTGGGTGGTGAGTCGTTTGCCTGATCTGATTCGGTAAATTTCGATTTTCTCGAACCCCTGAGTACAACTCACTACCGCTTTTTAAGTTGGTCAAAAATAGCATGAGTGACCAAGGATAACAAGCTCTAAAAATCCGACCCTTACTACCTAAAACAGGCTGCTTAGGGCTGTCCACAGATTGTAGGCGATTGCGAGCGGTGCGATAACCATAATAAAAGCAGGCCAAACCCTGGCAAAGATGGTTTGACGAACCGTAGGATTGCCGTTCTCCATTTCGGAAAGGGCATTGTCGGTTTTCCAGTAGTACCCCAGGAAAAGGCAGATGAGAAGTCCGCCCAGCGGAAGGCCGATATTATTGAAAATGATCACAAATATACCGATCAGGGAGGTATCGAACGATATAATTAGTGAAACTGCCAGGATGCCGGCACCGATGTACTGAGCCGCTTTTTTGCGCGGAAGCTCAAATTCGTCGATGGCATACGATACCGGGACCTCCAGCAGGGAAATTGTTGAAGTTAATGCCGCGATGCTGAGCAGCAGGAAAAAGACGACTCCGACGACCATGCCAACAACTCCGCCGAGTTCATGGAACAGCTCGGGCAGCACCTGGAAGATCAGCGAGGTGCTTGCCAGCAGGTTGCCGGCCTCATCAAAAATGGCTACCCCCTGCGCCTGGGCCATGTACATGGCGGGAACAATCAGCAGGCCCGCCAGAAATGCAATGGAAGTGTCGGCGAGCGTTACATAGGCTGCAGCCTCGGGCACGTTCTCTTTTTTGCTGAGGTAGGAACCGTAAGTGATCAGGGCACCCATGCCAAGCGACAGGGAAAAGAATGCCTGTCCCATGGCATCGAATATCAGTTCAAACCCGACTTGTGAGAAATCGGGGTAGAGATACTCCTCCAGGCCTACACCTGCACCTTCCTGCATAAGCACCCAGCCGATCATGATGATCAAAATACCGATAAGCAGAGGCATCATCAGCTTGGTGGCCCGCTCGATACCATCGCTTACCCCACCGATAATAATGGAGACTGTGGCGATCATAAAGAGGGTGGAGAAGAGGGCATTTACGGGACCGTTGCTGGTATCAGAAATGTAGGTGGCCCAGTCCTGCATTCCGGCAAAGTAGAAGATCTCTTCAAAAACATAGCTGACTGTCCAGCCGGCAATCACGTTGTAAAACGAGAGGATCATTACGCCACAGAGTACCCCCCACATACCGATCAGTGCGTAGCTCCAGCTGTTGTTGCTGAGAGCCTTGAAGGCACCGACCGGGTTGCGCCCCGTTTTTCGGCCGATGGTAATCTCGGCCACCATCACCGGGAACCCGATCAGAAAGGCACAGATCAGGTAGATAAACAGAAACGCCGCGCCCCCGTTTGAGGCAACCTGTGTGGGAAATCCCCAGATATTTCCCAGCCCAACGGCTGATCCGGCAGCAGCAAGAATAAATCCGAGTTTTGAATTCCAACTGCCCCTTGTACTCGCATCTGATATAGCCAAAGGAGAACTCCTTTCGTATCTCTAGGTTTTACTGCGATTGTTGTTGATTCATGGTAACGATCTGCCGTGAACGGGCACAGCAGCTACCACTTTGAAAAGAATTATGTGACCGGGCTGCCCGGTTCGGCGTCTGTTTCAACGAAGCGGAGCGAGCCGTCGGGTCGTTCCGCCATTAATATCATGCCGTTGCTTTCCACGCCCATCAGCTTTTTGGGGGCCAGGTTGGCCACCACACAGACGTTCTGTCCCACAATATCCGCCGGCTCGAAATCGGGTGCGATACCGGAAACGATGGTTCGTGTTTCAAGGCCGATGTCGACCGTCAGCTTCAGCAGCTTGTCGGCATTTTCAATATGTTCCGCCCCCGTAATCTTACCCGCCCGAATGTCGATGGCTGTAAAGTCATCGAATTGAATTTCATCTTTGAGCGGTTCATAATCCGATTTATTGTCGTCGGCCATCTTCTCGGAACGCTCTTCCAGTTTTCGCAGCTGTTGCTGGATCTCCTCATCCTCAATTTTGGTGAACAGGATTTCACCCTGCTGAACGGGCCGGCCGGCCTCCATCATCGAATCCCCCACCTCGTCCCATGTCAGATCCGGACCAAGTCCCAGTTCGTCCCGAAGCTGGCTCATCTTATTCGGAAGTACCGGGTGGAAAAGCACGGAAAGAGCTGCTGAAATCTGCAGGCACGCATGCAGGGTGTTGGCGCAGATTTGCGGGGCCTCCTTGCGTGTTCGCCAGGGTTCCATCTCCGTAAAATACTTGTTGCCGATACGCGCCAGGTTCATGGTTTCCGAGATCGCCTCCCTGATCCGGTAATTTTCATAATTCCGGGCGATCTTCTCCTTCTGCTCTGTAATCTGTTTTAGTGCTTTTTTGTCTTCCGCAGACGGGTTCTCGAGCGGTGGCACCTTCCCATCGAAATATTTTGAGGTGAACGAGGTGGTACGAAATATAAAATTTCCCAGCACATCAGCCAGTTCACTGTTGACCTTGGTCTGGAAATCGCTCCAGGAAAAATCGGAATCTTTGGTCTCCGGCAGAATCGTGCCGAGGACATAGCGGAGCAGATCACTGTCGAAATCATCCAGGTATTCGTTAAGCCAGACCGCCCAGCCCCGGGAAGTTGAAAGCTTTTTGCCCTCCAGGTTCAGGAATTCGTTGGCGGGAACGTTCTCGGGCAATACGAAGTCACCGTGTTTCATCAGCAGCATGGGGAAAATAATACAGTGAAAAACGATATTGTCTTTGCCGATAAAGTGCACCAGTTCGGTGTCGTCGTCCTGCCAATACGCTTTCCACAGGTCGTGATCGCCCTGCTGTTCGGCCCACTCTTTGGTTGCCGAGATGTACCCGATGGGAGCATCGAACCATACATACAATACCTTGTCCTCAAAACCCTCGACCGGTACCGGTACGCCCCAGGTGAGGTCTCGCGTCATGGCGCGGTCGCTGAGCCCGTCGTTCAGCCAGCTCCTGACCTGTCCCATAACGTTGGGTTTCCAGTTCTTTCGCGAATCCAGCCACTCTTCAAACTCCTCTTGGTATTTCCCCATCGGCAGGTAAAGGTGCCTGGTTTTCCGTGTGACAGGAATATTGCCGGTAAGGGCGCTGCGGGGGTCGATCAGTTCGGTGGGAGAGAGCGACGTGCCACAGCGTTCACACTGATCGCCATACGCCTCCTCGTACCCGCAGTTGGGGCAGGTACCTTGCACATAGCGGTCAGGCAGGAACATCTCGGCTTCCTCGTCGTAGAGCTGCTCCTCCTCCTTCTCAACAAAGATCCCTTTGTCATAGAGCGTTTTGAACAGGTCCTGCGATGTTTGTCGATGGACCTCTGAACTGGTTCGCCCGTAATAGTCAAATGAGATATCAAACTCGTCAAACACTTGTTTATTCATTTCGTGGAATTTGTCCACGATATCCTGCGGTTGCACACCTTCTTTTTCAGCGGCGATGGTAATCGGCACGCCGTGTTCATCGGAGCCGCAGATATACACGATATCGGCATTGCGCAGCCGTTTGTACCGGACGAAAAGATCTGCCGGAAGGTAGGCCCCGGCAATATGTCCCAAATGGATCGGACCGTTGGCGTAGGGCAGGGCAGAGGTTACAAGGATCTTGTTTGACATCCGGATACGTTGCTTTCTGGGTTCAGGTTTAATTTCCAAGTTGCGAAAATAACAGCTTAAAATTAAAAATAACAAAAGGAATGCGCCCCGGGCTTCCAGTCAGTTTCACCACAAATTGGTGAACTGGGTACGATACGACCGGGGCGCTGTGACTTAAGACCGGAGCATTTCCGCGATCTGCTCAGGCCTCTAATCTTCCCAGAATTTTGCCAGAAATCCGTACAGCGTTACGCCCACGGCGACCGATACATTCAGCGAGTGCTTGTTTCCGTACTGGGGAATTTCAATGAAATCCTCAACATGTGGCAGGATCTCTTCATGCAATCCGGTAACTTCGTTGCCGAATACCAGGCACAGTTCTTTTTCCTTCGGGGGAACGTATTCGGGAAGAGGGACACTGTCGTGTGTTTGTTCTATTCCCGTGATGTGATATCCCGCTTCCCGCAGCTGCCTGAACAGGAATTCGGGATCTTCAAACTGTTTCCAGTCCACAAATTTCTCAGCCCCGATAGCAGTTTTGGAGATTTCAGGTCGCGGGGGAGCGGGCGTGAAACCGGAAATGAGAATTTCGGAAATCCCGAACGCATCGGCACTGCGAAAAGCAGCCCCCACATTGTGCATGCTCCTGACGTTATGCAGAAGAATCTTCAGTGCCCCCATTCTTTTCGGTGCTGAACGGGCCCTGTTCTGTTCCAGTATCTCCCTGGTTGATAACTTGTTGACCATGGATAGCTTTGCGGTTTCGGGTTATTAATATTTAGCGGTCGAGACGTTAGCATTAAAACAAATAACATAGTATTTTTAGGGCTGTTGAAAAAAGAATGTACTGGATTCATGAATGTCAGCTTCGGCTGACATTATTTTTTTGAAGTAGATTTGGAATGAAAAAGCAGAGCTCCCAACATTATGAGTAAAAAAAATTATCTCTCCAGGGAAGGCTATGAGAAACTGGAAGAAGAGTTAAAAGACCTGAAGACGAGAGGGCGCAAGGAGATTGCCGAAGATATCGCCGAAGCCCGGGCCAAGGGCGATTTAAGCGAAAATGCCGAATACGACGCTGCCAAGGAAGCCCAGGGCATGCTTGAAAAACGGATCTCGGAACTGGAAAATGCCCTGGCCAACGCCAGAATACTCGAAGAGGAGGACATAAAGACCGACAAGGCGTATCTTCTCTCCACCGTTACCATTCACAACCACAAAACGGACAAGGAAGTCAAGTATACCCTTGTGTCGAAAGATGAGGCCAACTTTAAAGAGAATAAAATATCAATTGAATCACCGATCGGCGATGCGATCCTCGGCCGGGAGGTGGGGGAAGTCGTCGAAGTGGATGTTCCCGCAGGTACATTAAAACTGGAAATCAAAAATATAGAGCGATAACAGATGGATATAGCTGTCATTGGAACGGGTTACGTGGGACTGGTATCCGGAACCTGCTTTGCGGATTCGGGCAACAACGTGATCTGCGTCGATATTGATGAGAAAAAGGTGAACACCCTGCAGGCCGGTGAGATCCCCATTTATGAACCGGGCCTGCACCGACTGTTTCACCGATCCATAAAAGAGGGACGCCTTCACTTCACCACCGACATGGTGGATGCGGTAAACCAGGCCGAGATTATATTCCTGTGTCTGCCTACTCCGCCCGGTGCCGACGGTGAGGCTGATCTCAGTGCCGTACTCAAAGTATCTGACCAGCTCGGTCACCTGATCGATGAATACAAAATTGTGGTAAATAAAAGTACGGTTCCCGTGGGCACCGCCGACAAAGTCCGGGAACGTATCGCCGCCAACACCGATGCCGAATTCGATGTGGTGTCGAATCCCGAATTCCTGCGTGAGGGAGCGGCCGTGGAAGATTTTATGAAACCGGAACGCGTGGTCATCGGTACCTCCAGCGAGCGGGCGGCAGAGAAGATGAAACTGCTGTATGAACCATTCGTTCGCAGCGGCAACCCGATCATTGTAATGGATGAGCGCAGTTCAGAACTGACCAAATACGCGGCCAATTCCTTTCTGGCAACCAAGATCACATTCATGAATGAGATCGCCAATCTCTGCGAAAAAGTGGGTGCCAATGTCGATAACATCCGGCGTGGTATCGGCACCGATTCCCGGATCGGCAAGCGTTTTCTGTTTGCCGGTATCGGCTACGGCGGCTCCTGCTTCCCCAAGGATGTGCAGGCGATCCACCAGAAAGCAGCACAGATCGGCTACGATTTTAAAATCCTGGACTCGGTGATGAAAATTAATGACAGCCAGAAAATTTCCCTGGTCCCAAAAATAGAGCAGTTCTACGGGAATGGTGACTTTTCCGGAAAAACCTTTGGCGTGTGGGGACTCTCCTTCAAACCGGAAACCGATGACGTGCGCGAGGCGCCTTCCCTTTATATTACCAAAGAACTGGTAAGACGCGGGGCCAAATTGAAAGCCTACGATCCGGAAGCGATCGAAACGTTCAAGGCTGCTGCCGATGACGAGGTGCTCGCAAACACCGAGTTTGTCCTCGACCAAAAGGATGCGCTCGCGGAGGTGGATGCGCTGGTGATCTGTACCGAGTGGAACGAGTTCAGGCGACCTTCCCTCGAAGATTTTCACGAGCAGATGATAGACGCTGTTATCTTTGACGGACGAAATCTCTATGACCTGGAGCGGGCACGTGAAGCCAATATTAAATATGTCAGCGTAGGCCGTCCGGTGGTTAATATTGAAAAGGAAAAGTCGATAGAAACGCATGTCTAAACCGAAAGTATTGATTACCGGCGGTGCCGGCTTCCTGGGTTCACACCTGTGTGACCGGTTCCTGGAAGAAGGGTACCGGGTGGTCTGTATGGATAATCTTATCACGGGAAACCCTGATAATATCGCTCACCTGTGGGGAAACCAGGATTTTACATTTGTCGAGCATGATGTTACCAACTACATCTATGTACCCGGTGAACTTGACCTGATTCTTCATTTCGCCTCTCCGGCCTCGCCGATCGACTACCTGGAGATGCCGATTCAAACACTGAAAGTGGGATCGCTGGGCACGCACAAAGCCCTCGGACTGGCCAAGGAGAAAAACGCCCGGTTTCTGCTGGCCTCCACCAGCGAGGTGTACGGGGATCCGCAAGTCCACCCGCAGAAAGAAGATTACTGGGGCAATGTCAACCCGATCGGGTTTCGCGGGGTCTATGATGAAGCCAAACGGTTTGCGGAGGCCATGACACTGGCTTACCACCGCTACCACGGTGTGGATACCCGGATTGTTCGAATTTTCAACACCTATGGGTCTCGCATGCGTATCAACGACGGGCGGGCCCTGCCAACGTTTATGAGCCAGGCTCTTAAGGGTGAACCACTTACGGTATACGGCGATGGATCCCAGACCCGATCTTTCTGCTACGTGGACGATCTGATAGAGGGAATATGGCGGCTTTCCCAGTCCGATTTCGTGGAACCGGTAAATATCGGGAACCCGGAAGAGGTTACCATCCTGGATTTTGCCCGCGAAATTATCGAATTAACCGGCAGCGATAGTGAGATCACCTTTGAGGAACTGCCCAAAGATGATCCGCAGGTTCGGCAGCCGGATATCAGCCGGGCCATGGAGGTGCTGGACTGGAAGCCGGAGTACAATCGCAAAGAGGGCTTGATGAAGACGCTGGATTATTTCAAACAGCAAATTAAGGCCAAGGTCGAATCCTGATGCATGAGTGAACTGGTAGATCTTTACCCCTACCGACTGATCAGTGAGCCGGAATTTTTTCTCGGAAGGCGTTCGGAGGACCACCAGTATGCCGGCCAGTGGCGGATGGTTGGCGGCAAGGTGAAACGTGGTGAAAAGGCCTGGGAAGCCGCACTCAGGGAACTGAAGGAGGAGCTGAACACAACGCCCCGGCTGTTCTGGAGCCCGCCCACGCTGAACCAGTTTTACGAGCCGTCCTCTGACCGGGTACTTCACATACCCGTTTTCGCGGCTGAACTTTTTTCTGAACAGCAGATTACGCTGAACAGCGAGCACATAACTTATCAGTGGGTTACGATTGACCGGGCAGAACATTATATTCAATGGCCCGAGCAGCTCCGGATACTGAAGCTCATCCACAACATATTGCGTTCAAAAGAAATAATTGATGACTGGATCATCGTAGACAATCCATGAGTAACACGCCGCTCCAAAAGCTTTGCCTCATTATCGTGACATTACTGGTTGTTGCAGACGGCGCCAATTCGCAGGAGTCCCGTAGTTACGAATTTATCCCGTACCCGGATATCTGGTATAACGATGTGGACGGCATTCGCCTGGGAGCCCGGGTTGTGGGGCAGGTTCCCGGCACGTTCAACGACGGTCCCCACCGGTTACATGCCGGTGTTTGGATAGGAACCTGGTGGCCCGAACTGCCGGTCTCTTACTACCTTGATTTTACCGAGCCTATTCCGGCAATATCGGCGTTCAACAGTGAAGGCAACTTGCAGCTGGTAAGCAGTGTCAGAACGGGACTTTCGCGGCACTCTCTTCGTTTTAACAAGCGTTGGCAGCAGGGATTTGATCAGCGATCCTACCAGAAGCTCACTGTCGGGGTAACGGCGCAACAGCTGATCGATGCCGGGTACCCGGTTTACAGGCACTTGTGGCAGCAGGAGTGGCTATGGTTGGGCACCGTGTCTTTCCGAAAACAGGGTGATAACCGACTGGGGTTTAACCTCTTTTCGGTGGATTTGGCAGCCAACCTTGCCGGGGAGGCCCCTTCATTTTCAACCTTTCGCCTGATAGCGAAACAGGGCATTGCGCTGGGGAAGGGATTTCACCTGAGATCCCGCTTTTTTGGGGGTATCGCATCTGATAATACCGTTCCGGAGATGCTCTTCGGCAGAAGTTTTCGTCAGGCCGACCGCTGGGTGGGCAGCAGTCTGGTAAGGGCAAAAGGAACCATCCCTGCTGCGTGGATGGGGAGTGGTACATTCCAGGTAACGGGCGGAGCAAATCTTCGCGGTTATACCAACCAGGATATCACGGCTCTGGAGCAGGGAGCAGCTCCCCTGTTGACCTCCATAGGGGCGATCAACCTGGAACTGGATTACCCCAATCCGATAGACCGGGCCATCCGGAAAGTGCCTGCTGTGGGAGATCTGGTTCGGTTGCGTTCCTACCTGTTCAACGATACCGGGACCTCACTGGGATTTACCGAACGGGAAGAGTCCCGGGTGCTGTCCGACGCAGGCGCGGGGTTCGCCCTTTCGCTGAACATTCCGGATAATCTCGGGAATCCCCGCGGTTTAGAACTGCGTTATGACATACCGCTGTGGGTATCTCATGCTTCAAGCGGCAATAATTTTGCGTTTCGAAGCGTAATTGGCCTGGGAGCAATATTTACACTCTAGAGGATTCTATTGAAACATTACTCCACATACGGTCTGGTATTCTGCCTGCTGTTGCTTGCGGCGGGGTGCACCAACCCCCGCTGGATGGTAAAGGAATCCCATAGCGTGGACAATTCCGATTTCCGGGTCCTCACTTCCCGGGAGTTCCCCGCCATAGCCCGCCCGCCCACTCCGGAAGAGCCGGTTCTTGATCTACAGATCATGTCGCGCCCGACCAATGAATATGCTGAAAAAGTGTTGATGGAGCGATATGTTCAGGATTACAAGATCAGGCCGTTGTTTTTCACATTTGGGATTGCCGGGGCTGCAACCGCCTTCTACCTGGCCAATTCAAACAGTGTCAAACAGGTTGATGGGCGCCTCGAAACGGTTGCTTTAAACGGTATCGGCGGCCTGTTGACCATCGCAACCGCATTCAACTTTCAATCGTCAGGCGAACCCCGGCCCACGGGCGAGGAGCGCTATCTGAGAACTACGGGGTATGATATCCGAACCGATACGACCCGCGTTACCGCCAGCCTGCAGGATTCCGCCTATGTAACCGTACGGTACGGGGAACGCGAAATATCGGAGCGGCAGCGGTTTGAAATATCAGGAGGCGCCCTTCGTGTGGATCTCGGTACCGCCCTCAGCAGCGCGAATATTACGGATATTGCCCCTGATTCGGTGGAGATCACCATCGGATACAGTGACAGTACGTTCGCGTTTGCTTTCCCGCTGGAATCCATATTGCGTCCGTTCGCCAGGGTGGAGACGCCCACAACAGAATTACGCAATGCTCCCGTTGACTCCACGGAGAACATCCTCGCTGACCTGGTCGAGGGCAGCCAGCTGCAAATTGTTGAGCGTGTGGAAGAGAACTGGTACAAGGTGCTTTACGGCATCTCGGAAAATTATGTATCACGGGATGATGTTTCTCTCGTCTGGCGGACTTCCGACTTTGCCCAACAGAACCAGGTGGTGGCAGTACCCTCCGTACCTTTTGGAAGAATCGATGTGGAAAACAACATCCCGATTCTCAATTACTACAATCCCAACGGTGTGGCATTGATAATCGGCAATGAAGAGTACAAGGGCAGCTACGACACGCGCACCTACACCGGCCGGGACCTGAAACTCCTGGAAACATATATCGACGATGCACTGGGATACCCCGACCGCAACATCTTCAAGCTGGAGAATATCCGGTCACGCAAACGGTTAGATTCCGTGCTGGCCCTGATGAGACAAACAGTGACCGACAGTTCGGAGATATTTGTATATATCTCCGGATACGGAACGATGATTCAGCAGGAAGAGGACCACCGGCCCGCCTACCTGTTTTCCCCTGGTGACGACCAGCAGGATCCGCTCGACCTTATATCGCTTTACCAGGCAGTTGCAGCCTTTCCGGCAAGGCAAACAGTAGTAGTAAGCCATATTGATTTCAGCCGGTCTGTTCAGGAATCGGGTGCCGGTAACCTGCCGCTGCAAACATTCAGCCAGCCCCTCTACAACAGCGCCATTACCCTGGCAAATGAAAACGACGGGCTCGCGCTGCTGATCTCATCTGAACCGGACCAGTCGACCCACACCTACTTTGGCGGCGAGCAGAACGACAAAAAGCATCACATTTTTCCATACTACTTTGCGCGAGCGCTGCAGCAGCGGCGAACGAAACTGTCCGATATTTTCGAGTTCCTTCAGCGAAATGTTTCCTATACAGCCAGGAAGCTTCACGATGAACCGGAGGACCCGATGATTTTCGGAAACCAGACCATTGACCTCGCCGGCGAATGAGCTACCTCTATCTTGCGGCTAGTGCCGCCTGTTCTCTTCTACTTGTTCACCTGCTGAAAGTGGGGGAGAGCAGTAACCAGCGTATGATTAATACACTGACTGTTAATTACCTGATTGCGGCGCTTTTTGCATTCGGAATTGCCGGATTTCCCGATTTCGGAAAAGAACTTGAAGTATCAGCTGCTCATTTTCTGCTGTTTGCCGGTTTCACAGGGGCGGTATTTATCGGCAATTTTCTGATATACAGCAAGTCTATTCACCTGAATGG
>JAWVZC010000034.1:0-18668 GCA_033722415.1 Balneolaceae bacterium
ACCTGAGTAGTTCTTTCATGAGGTCATCCGGCAATAACTTGGGGCCATATCGGAAATATGATTAATCGGTAGCATAACAGGTTTGGATTCACCAAAGATCCAGCAACCGCCTGACCGTTACAATTTGCCCCGTATGGTACGAATTATGATCGATAATTAGAACCGCTTCCCGGAACAGCGTCTGCCCGCTTCCGTGAGCGAACGGTTCGAACAGGTCATTCGCCGTATCGCGTACCAGATTCACCATTTGCTGAAGGTCGGCCTCGATCTGATCCAGGGATTCTTCCCACACTTGCTGGTCGTCCGGTGAAGGTGACTCCGGCCAGTAACCACCGGGCCATTCCGGCGACTTGTAATCGGGGTCCGAAGAGAACTGTACGATATCGTGCTGGGCGATACGCAGGTGTTCCACCAGTTCCCAAATGGAATAGGGAAGGGAGTCGGGTCGTCGGCCGACCTGCCGGGCTTTGAGCCCTTCCACGGCTCGTGAAAAGCTGATATGGGCATGTTCTTCCGTGAGCTGGGTGACCAGATGCTCTCGTACAGTTTGGCTGGAATCCATAATTCTGTCCTATACCAAGTTGAGCGATTATAGCTGTAACCTGACAAAGGTAAGGCAGAATAAAAGAAGATGTTAGAGGGAGTTACCGGGGATAGGCAGAGATTAAAAAAAAGCCCGTTACCGGGCTCCGTTTCAATCAACTATTAATAATGTACGGCCATTTACCCATTCAGATCAAGTAAAATTTTCATTATGCAAGTATTCAGTAAGTAATATATAATTTATGAATAGTTACATAGAATTAATATGTGATTTTCATTGGCAGGTTCATTATGTTGAGCCCGGTCAAACAGGTAAAAACGTATCGAAATTATGCCAAAACAGATTGGAAGTCTTACTCTCTACTCGGTAGATGACCTGCATGAGAAGCTGGGTCTGAGTAAAATGACGATTCGAGCGTACCTGCGGGAAGGAAAAATCAGGGCGCGGAAACTGGGCGTTCAGTGGTATGTTACCGAGGAGGCTCTCAGGGAGTATTTTGATGAACCGCAGGTAGACAAACAGCAACAAAGTCCCGGGATGGGTTCGAAAGGCAACTTTCGTTACGAGGTAAAGGGCGTTAACGATCTGGTTAGTGAAAAACAGGAGTGTGAAACCCTGGATGAAACCATTCAATGTATCGAAAACCAGGCGATTATCAGTTTGTTCCAGGTGGCGGTAGTTAACAAGGAGACCGGTGAAGTGGAGGAGCTGATTAAGGCGCGTGATTTCCTGGATCGATACAAGAAATAAATCAGCCGGCGCGAATCAACGGCCTTCAACCTGTATATTCTGACTGTAAATATTAACCGTCACACATTACTATAATGCTAAAGAAAGAGGATACGAAACTCGAGATTTTCGGATTTGGGGAAGAGGATTCGGATAAATTTTATGCACTCGTAAATCTTAAGAAAAGTCCCGAAGGCATAGACCTGAAACAGCTTTCGCTGGCCGACCCCCGTACATTTGATGAAGAGCTGAACAAAATGGGATGCATCCTGCTGTTGAAGGGAGATGAAGTCAACGAGCTGATCAGGCGGGGCGATATCAGCGATACCGACCTGCACAAGTCGATTTATGAGCTGGCTGTTGAGGAGGAAGTGATCAAGTGAAACGGAATAGGTAAAAGTGGAACCCTTTTTCACGTATCACTTCTACATCTATTTGACCTGAAACGGGCCCTCCTCCTGCCACCACTTCCAGGCGCGCAGCAGCGTTATGGCCGTCTTGCCGTCCGAGATCACCCCGGTATGCACCATTTCGACAGCCTCCCGAAACGGTACCCGCTCCTTTACCAGGAACTCATCTTCATCCACCGCCTGTTCATACTCGTCGATATCCCAGGCAACATACAGGTGAATGATCTCGTCGGTATACCCGATGCTTGGATAAAAGTGACCCAGGTAGTGAAACCGTCGGCAGCTGAGCCCCGCTTCCTCCCGGAGCTCGCGCCCTGCCGTGCCGTCGGCCGTTTCTCCGGGATCGATCTTACCGGCCGGCACTTCGTAAAAGATCTGCGAGACGGGATAGCGGAACTGTTTGACCAGCATGATATCACCATCCGGGAATACCGGCAGCACCGCCGAAGCTCCCGGGTGCTTGATCCACTCCCGGGTGGATTGGGACCCGTCGGGCAGTCGTGCTTCGTCAAAAAAAACGTGCAGCAGGCGCCCGTCGAACACCTCTGTTGAGCTGATTCTCGTTTCCACCAGTTTGTGGCTGTCTTCGATGATACTCATGGACGAAGGTCCTTTTCTTTTGCTGTTGAATTCATACCTTTGGTGATCACAGTATAACCAATTAGCAGGGCTTGCGCAGTGGAAAAACGTTCCGTGGATTCCCAGAAGATCGTGGTTCGAAACAAGGTGTTTACTTGGTCCAATGCCATCTCTGCCTCCCGAACCCTGATATCACTGCCGATCATCTACCTGCACTACAGCAGCGGGTACCAGGTGGGCTGGGCCATTGTCATCCTTGTGATATACGGGCTGTTTTCCGATTACCTGGATGGCATTATTGCCCGCAAAACCAACCAGGTTTCGGAACTGGGCAAGGTGCTGGATCCTATCGCAGACAAGCTGACCGCCTTTTTCCTGTTCATATACAGCGTGTACATCGGGTATATCCCGATCTGGTTTTTTCTTATGGAACTCGGCCGCGACCTGCTCATCCTTTCGGGGTCCATCTATATCAAAATTACCCGCGGAAAGGTGGCCATGGCGGTCACCTCCGGCAAGTTTGCGGTTAACGGGCTGGCGGCCTACTGGATGAGCGTGTTTTTTTTCCCGGAAGCGGAGCCTTTTCATTACTTCTTCATGGGCAACGCGATTGCATTAATGGTTTTCTCGTTTTTTGATTATCTTCAGCGGTTCAGTGACATCTTGCGGGGCGCGGAGTTCAATTAACCCGGAGTCAGAGCAAGGTTATTCTTGCGTGTGCTCCGTGCCGAGGCTCTGCCATCAAACATATTTAACTTTTATTCAACGGCGTAATCAGTAGATGGGAATTCTAGAGAAGCTTGGTTTAAAGAAAAAAGAGAAGGTCGACAAGGGAGTGGAGAAGAGTCGTTCCTCCCTCCTGGAAAAGATAGGCAAGGCCGTAGCGGGTAAAACTACGGTTGACGCCGCCATGCTTGACGAACTGGAGGAGATCCTGATCACCTCCGATGTGGGAGTGCAAACCACCCTTGAAATCATCGACCGGATCGAAAACCGGGTGAAAGAGGACAAATACCTGACCGAAGGGGAACTGCAGCAGATGCTGCGTGAAGAGATCATAGGGCTTCTGAAGGAGAGTTCGGATGAACGGCCCGCCGAGTTTGACGCCGAATTCCCGCAAAAACCACATGTCATACTGGTGGTTGGAGTAAACGGCGTGGGTAAAACCACCACAATCGGCAAACTGGCCCATCTTTACAAGCAGGCGGGTAAAAAAGTGATGATTGGTGCGGCTGACACCTTCCGGGCGGCCGCCGTGGATCAGCTGAGAATCTGGAGCGAGCGGGCGGACGTGCCGCTCATCGAACAGGGACAGGGGGCCGATCCCGCCGCCGTGGCCTACGATACCGTGTCGGCGGCACAATCGCGCGGGGCAGACGTGGCCATCGTCGACACCGCAGGGCGCCTGCACAACAAAAAATCGCTGATGGATGAGCTGGCCAAGATCAAGCGGGTAATCGGTAAGGTGGTGGACGGGGCCCCGCACGAGGTCTTGCTGGTGCTTGACGCCTCCACGGGACAAAACGCCATGCAGCAGGCTGAGGCGTTTACCTCGTTCGTAGACATTACGGGATTGGTACTCACCAAACTCGACGGCACGGCCAAGGGAGGTATCGTACTGGGTATCTCGCATGAATTTGAGATCCCCGTGAAGTATATCGGAGTCGGGGAGCAGATCGACGACCTGCAGGTGTTCGATCGGGAGTTATTTGTGAACTCTCTTTTTGGAGAGTAGAATCCCACATACGGCTGTTTACGAAGAAAAGAACAGTTGTTCCGCTACTGTTTGCCTTTCCCCTCACTCTTTTGAATATCGGGGGGTGGATGGAGTTTTTTCAACATCTTCAGAACATCACAAAGGTATCGGACCGGAAAAATATTATTCAGTTTCCCGGTATTTCATGATTGCCACGGCGCAATCTCCGGGATAATGGCTATTACCTGAGACCCAAAAAGAAGGACATCCGTAACAAATCGTCTTCAACTGCAGCAGATGTTACCCGGTAAACTGCAGTTGTCGTGAGAAGGAGATGTATGTGCCTGAATCAATATGTAATTATCCTGATACTGCTGACTGGAATTCCGGCCGGCACCGCTTTGGCCCAAAACAGCGCCGATAAGGTTAACGCCAATACCTCAGACACTCTAGACGCCTTTCGAGTGTATCAAAAAGCGGATCTCCTTCAGCGGGAGGCGCATTACGCCCGTTCGACTACGCTATTCCGTGAAGCCGCATCCCGGTACCGGTCATCCCGGCAGTGGCACCGTCTGTTCGACAGCCGATATAACATCGCGGTAAACCTTGTTGATCTGGGCAAGTTTGCGGAAGCTGAGCGGCAGATCCCCACCCTGGAGCAGCTCATCTCACGCACTGGACCCGATACCGTAGAAGTTTACGCCCGCCTTGAGCTGCTGAAAGGACGTATCGACGCTCAACAATCAGATTATAAAACCGCGCTGTTTCATTTCGGAAATGCCCTGCAATCGTTACCGTCGGAGAATCTGGACGGTAAAATCGGAAAACTGAAGGGGCACATCTACTATCACCGGGGCGAAACGTACGACAGCCGGGGCAGGTACCAAAAAGCGCTGGACGGCTACCAGAGGGCCCTGGAGATCTACAACCGGGCGCAGGTAACCGATGATCTAATCTTCAGCCGGGTGTACAGCAGTATCGGTGTTGTGAAGCAGAAACTCGGAAACCACGATTCCGCCATACAATATCACCGGAAAAGCCTGGCCATCGACCGGCGACTGCTGCCGCATGATCACCCAAATATTGCCAACGGACTGAATAACCTGGCCATTATCTACTACTATCAGGGCGATTACAGCCGCTCCCTTGATCACATGAAGCAGGCGACCCAAACCCTGATTGGTTACTGGGGGAAGGAACATCCACAGGTAGCGGCAGGCTACAACAATATCAGTATTGTCTATTCTGAAATCGGTGAGCTGGAACGGGCTGTAAGCTATATGGAAAAATCGATTGAGCTGAAGAAGCAGCTCTTTGGTGAGGCTGACAGCGAAGTGGCGATCGGGTACCAGAACCTGGGGGCTCTCTACTATGATCTCGATGATTTCCAACTGGCAATCGACTACTATAAGCGTGCGATGAAGTTGCATCAACGTATTTTTGAGGGGGCACATCCCGAAATTGCCAATATTTACGCCAATCTGGGCCAGGCATATACCCGGCTTGGCGCATATGAGCGAGCCATTTCATATTATCGGCGGGATCTGGCCATGAATAGCAAGCTGCTGGGCAGTCGACATCCCTACATTGGCGATACCCATACCAAGCTGGGGGAGATTTATCGGAAAAAAGAGGATTTTGACGGTGCCATACACTCTTTTCTGAAGGCGGTAGATCTGCTGGCCGGGGAAAATGTCGATGCATGCGAAACGGGATTCGCGGGTCTTCAGTTCGATGATGTTACCCATCCTGTTATGCTGTTGGAGGCCCTGGAGCAGGCTGCCATGACGTATGCGTCCTGGTTTGAGCGTTCCGGGAACATCGCCCACCTGCAACAAAACCTGGATATCTACCTAACGACAACCCGCCTGATCGTAAAGATGCGGGTCGAATATGAGAATGAGGACTCCCGGTTGTGGCTCGGTGAGCGGGTGCGGCGCATATATCGACAGGGATTGGAAACAGCCTACACCCTCTACCGCCAAACCGGTAAATCAACCTATGTGACCTACGCGCACTATTTTGCGGAACATAACAAGGCACGGGTATTGCTGGATCAGCTCCGGGATATCGATGCCAAGGCGTTTGCCGGAGTTCCCGATTCCCTGCTGGCAAAAGAACAGCACTATCGACGGCGGATTACCGTACTGAATCAACAGGTCAAGCAGCTGGCTGCCGGGGACCTGGCGGCCGACTCCCTTCGCGGTGCTGAAGCAAGGGATTCGGTTTTTACCTACAAGCAGCAACTGAGTCGCCTTATCCGGAAAATGGAGCAGGAATACCCGGAATATCACCGTCTCAAGTACCAGCAGGAACCGGTAACACCGGCCGTCTTGCAGGATTCGCTCTTGCACTCCGGCGAAACCCTGATTCAATACGCTTTTGGTACGGAGGATCTGTTCGTTTTCGTGATTTCACCGGATTCCGTCACCCTGCATTCGCTCGATATCGCTTCGCCGGACAGCCTGGCAATCCTGGTCAACCGGTTTCGAAGGGAAGTCCTGGAACGCGGGGAGAAGCCGGATGACAGAATAGCTCACATGCTGTATGATCGTATTTTCAAGCCGATTGAACCGGATATCACCACCACCCGCTGCATCATTATTCCGGATGGCCCGCTCAACAGGCTGCCGTTCGAAGCGCTCGGAACCCGCAGCGGCAACGGAGAAAGCTACCTGCTGGATCGGTACGTAACAACATACGTACCGTCTGCCTCCCTGTTCAGCTACTGGCGGCGCGACAAGCCCACCGGCAAACACCGTTCGCTTCTGGCGATGGCACCGGTTTTTACGGGTAACCGGAACAGTGAACCCGGGCAGTTATCCACCCGTTTGGATCAAAAGGTAACGGCACTTCCACTGAGTCGTTATGAAGTGAAAAGTATTGACTCATTGGCACGTGCCCGCGGGTACGACACGCAGATACTTCTTCAGTCGGAGGCTACCGAATCCGCCTTCAAGCAGCTGGCGCCGGGAGAACATCAGATCCTGCACCTTGCCACGCACGCTTTTGCTCCCGGCGATACGGGGTATGTTCCGGGTATTGTGCTTGCTGGCGGCCCCGGTCCGTCGGAAGATGGCATACTGTATCCAAAGGAGATCTACAACCTGCGTCTTGATGCGGGTCTTGTTGTGCTTAGTGCCTGTGAGACCGGCATGGGAAGGCTCCAGGAGGGAGAAGGGGTGATGAGCCTGGCGCGGGCTTTTCACTACGCAGGAGCCGGACGTCTTTTTGCCTCACTCTGGAAAGTCGATGATCGCTCCACATCCATGCTTATGGTTGCCTTCTACCAGCACCTGATGGAGGGAAAATCGGTGCAGGAAGCTGCCAGGAAAGCAAAACGCTACCTGAAAGAGCAAACACGTTTTTCCTCTCCCCGATACTGGGCACCCTTTGTGATGATCGGTTCGTAGTCAGCGGCCATTACCGGCACAACTTTTAAAAATACCGCCGGGCATTCTTCTTTTGTCCGTTACGATGAGAATGACAATATCAATTCAATATTCTTTCAAGGAGGTCAATTCGCAGCTAATTACACGCTGCGGTTATGACTTCAGTCCGATAATCAACGTAACTTACTGTGAGTCATGTTATTACAGGATTAAGTATTAATTCTCGTGAAAAATGCGGGCTGATGGTTACTGAACTGATAAACTGGTGTGATTCGGTACAAAAACGTGGAAGGTGAACAACACGGGAGACAGGACCGGTTTCGGTGATGTCCGTACCCCACAGTCAGTAGGAGGGGTAGCCAAAGTCAGGAAAAAGCGGTTTTGGTCGCAGGGGCAATCTCCCGTTTTTATGAACCGGTGCTCCCGGCAATGGGGCATGTCAGGTTCCGGGAATATAAAAAAGGGCTGGAGTTACCAGCCCTCGGAGATTCAGGAATTGTTGCCCGTAAATTCAGGCGTCGGGATCGTCCGGTACCTCATCTTCGGTATCCTGGCCGGCCGAATCGTCGTCTTGGCCATCCGGAAATGCATTGAAGGTCGTATCGTTATCGAAGAAAGCAATGTTCATCTTTGACATAATCAACTCCTGTTTTATGCTGAATTAACGATTGGATTCATATAATAGACCGATAAATAACCGGTTCCTTACAAAAAAGTTGTATTTTTTTGATTTTACCGGTGTATTACCCCGAATTTCTACCGAAAATTGAGTCAAAGGCACGGCATCCCTGCCACGGCACCGGCATACAGGTAAGCTGAAATGTTTAACCGGGACAGGGAGATACGGGAATCTTCTGAACGGCCGTATCGCCGTGGAGCAATTCGCAGGAAAGTTTGTGGTTATCATTTTTTCGCGATCATTTTTTTCCTTAATTATGTAGTCAATCGTTTAGTGGTTAGATTAGATGGCAACAAACCAGGGAATGCCCTCTGCCTCATCCCGGACCTCGATCCGGGATCTCGCGGTGGTATTGAACGTTGATTTGTTGTGAGCTGAGCTCAACGGCAGCGGCCTTGCGAGATCCTGAAACACGTTCAGGATGACATACAGGCTACTTTTTAACCGCTTAACGCGTTATGTAGTCATAGGTAATATTCAGGAAGTCATTGTAGATGAAGCTCTCACTTAAGGCAGGTCTGGCAACATGTATCATGCTGGTACCGTTGTGCCTGCACGCCCAGCCTTCTCCTCTCGCCGATTCGCTATCCGCCCTGGGAATGGATTACATGGAGCGAGGGAACTACAAGCAGGCGGAAGTCTACCTGGCGGAATCGGTAGAGATCTACCGGAAGAGCGGAATTGTCGACACCAGCCGGTACCTCGATACCCGGCTTGAATACGCCTATGCGCTCTACCAGCGTGCCCGGTATCAGATGGCACTGCAGGAGGTACGCGCACTGCACCCCCTGCTTGAAGCGCGGTCCGATACCAGCCGGCTGATCACACTCAACAACTACCGCGGATCGATTTACAAGCGTACAAACGACTTTGCGAAATCGGAGGAGGGGTATCAGCAAGCGCTGAAACTTGCAGCCGCCCGGAATGACTCGCTTCAGGTTGCCATAAT
Organism: Balneolaceae bacterium; assembly: GCA_033722415.1. GTDB lineage: Bacteria > Bacteroidota > Rhodothermia > Balneolales > Balneolaceae > JAMQKA01. The sequence goes on from JAWVZC010000034.1 coordinate 8,979, forward strand.
AAACGATAACCTTGGCGGACTCCACCTGCTGCAAAGCAATTTTCAGAAATCACTGGATCACCGTCGCCGTGCCCTGGTACTTTTCGAGGAGGTGGGTACCGACCTCAACCTGGCGATTACGCTTAATAATATCGGGCTTACCTATGTTAAATTGTCGATGTACGACCAAGCCTATGAATATCTGTCGCGCAGTCTGGAACTGAGCCGGAATCTCGAGAATACGGCACGGCTTGCCACCGGCTACGGAAATATGGGGATGGTGCACTACAACCTTGGCAACTACGACCAGGCCATGGTGGCTTACCAGAATGCCATAGAGTACGCCCGGAAGGCGGGTAACCCCGTAAAACAGGCCCACGTGCTGGTCAATCTCGGGAATCTTTACAATAAGCTGGGAGACACAGAAAAATCTCTGGACTACTACCGGGAGAGCCTCGAACTGGTAGTGGAACATGATATTACCTCTCCCACCGAGCTGTCTACAAAGTACAAGAATATCGGCGCGCGTCTGCTGGACCTGGGCAGGTACGACGAGGCCCGGGAAAACTACCGGAAAGCCCTGGAACTTCGGAGAAAAGCGGGCGATATTCGTGAAATTGCCCTCTCCCTGATCGACATGGCCCAGATGGAGCGCATCAGGAAGCAGTATGACCAGGCTGAGATCTACGCCCGCAGGAGCAGCAGTATTGCCGATTCAACGGGTATCCGGGACCTTAAACTTCAGGCTGACCTGGAGCTGGGAAAGATCTGGCAGGACCGGGGCGAACTGAACCGGGCCATACGCCGGTACAGAAAGGCACTGGAGACCAGCCGGATGCTTCCGGACCGGTATTTGCTGGAGCCGCTCTCCCGACTCGCATATGCCTATCACAGCCTGGAATCGGACAGTGCCATCTACTACGGGCAAAGGGTCGTCGACGTTATTGAGCAGCGAAGGGAACGGGTGGGAGAGCTCGCCTCGCTGAAAAGCGGATTCTTTGAGGCATACGTCGATCTTTATATAGACCTTGCCTCATGGGCGTTAACATACCGGAACGACGAGCGACGTGCGCTTCAGCTTGTGGAAGCATCCAGGGCGCGGGCGCTGCTCGATGAGCTTGCACAGGCTGCTGAAAACCTGGATCAGCTGCTGCCGGTGGATACACGGTTGCAGAAGCAGCAGCTGGAGGATCGGATAGAGGATCTTCAGAATCGCATCGATACCACAGCCAATGTCGCGGAAAAGCGGCAGCTGCGGAAACAGCTTCGCGGTACCGAGCTGGAATACGGCTCCTTTATGAACCAGGTTCGTTCCAACAATCCGCAGTACAAGAAACTGGAGTATCCCTCCTCCCTCACAGCCGATCAGATGCAGCAGCTCGTCGATGACGGTACCGCGATTCTTGAATACGCATTTGGACGGGAGGAGCTGCTGGCGTTCCTGATCACCTCCGACGAGATTCTCGTTGAACGGGTCGATGTTGCACCGGGTGCCGCCGACAGCAGGGAGATGACCCGCGCCGTAGAGCGGTTTCGCGATCACATTCTGGCCCACCAGCCACTGGAACTGCTGCAGGAGTCATCCGGGGAACTGGTGGAGTGCCTTATCGAACCGTTTTGGGAGGAGCTTCGGCATTATCAGAACCTGATGATCGTACCGGATGGGGTACTGGCCTACTTACCGTTTGAAGCACTCCTGATCCGGGATCGCTACCTGGTGGAGCGGTTTAGTGTCAAATACACCCCGTCTCTGACGATCTATTCATTTCTGAGTAACAATGACCGCACGCAAGCTGCGGACCGTGGTGAGCTTCTGGCTGTTGCCGGTTCCAATTTCGGGGGAAGTTCCCGGCCGCTGAACCGGGGAGAAGCATACGCCCCACTGCCGGCGACGATTGCCGAGGTCGACTCTATCGCTGCCAAATTCCGGGATGTAAAGGTGCTGAAGGAGGGTAATTTTGATGAAGACTTTATCAAGAAAAATCTGAACAAACCATACCGTTTTATCCACCTGGCCACACACGGTATCATCGATGAAGACTATCCCGGCCTCAGCGGGCTGGCATTATCCTCAGCCCCGGAGTATGCGGCCGGCAGGGAAGACGGTATACTGAGAAGTTCCGAAATTTATCAACTCAACATGCAGTCGGAGATGGTGGTACTCAGCGCATGCAATACGGGGCTCGGAAAAATTGTCAACGGTGAGGGTATTTTGGGCCTCCAGCGAGCGTTCTTCTACGCCGGAGTACCCACGGTCAGTGTAAGCCTGTGGAACGTCTATGATCGATCGACGGCATATTTTATGGACCAGTTTTACAGTTCCCTGCTTGACAGACTGGATCAGCAGGACTCGGGCTGGCAGCTTGATTCCCTGCTCCGCTGGCTGGGATGGGATTCCGCAATACCGTATGGGGCTGCTGCACCAGCCATGCGGGAGGCGAAACTGGGAATGCTGAACCACCTGCTCTTTCACCATCCTGTTTACTGGGCGCCCTTTATCGTCCTCGGCCGCTAGCCTGCATTTCTCAACAGGAAATTGGTTCCTCAGCATGACGAAGCCGAAATATGATCGCAGACATCCTTTCCTCTACGTTGTCCCAAATACTTTCAGGTTAACTCCGTTGAGGGGAGAAAATTCGAAACACGATACTCTCTGCAATGATAATTTTGCCGTTACCCACTATGTGTGTCACCGGCTGTCATTAGATTAGATGAAAATTGTTTGCAAAATTCGTGTAAAATACGAAGTAAAGCTCCCACATATTTCCACTTCATGGACAACCGAAGCATTCATATGGATATGAGGATCTCCTGCTTGCCTTAAATTTCTGGGTGAAAAAATGGGTTTACTGTCATAAACGGCCCGATTATTATTCCCTCCACAAATCGAAATGGTGCAGACGGGCGAACTGAATTCCGCGACCACGTACCTTTTAATCCCCATTCAGAAACCGTCAAAAAAGAGCTGGTAACGCCCGTCGGGTCTCGGCACCGCTACCCCGCTATCTCGGTCTCGACCGGGTGATTTCAATGAACGCCTCATTATCGACGGCCGGCCGCTGATCCTCATTGGCGATGATAACGGTGGAGGCGAATATCGTGCGGATAATACCGGCCATCTTATCGAACCTGATTTTATGGATTTCGTCAGAAGGGCGGTGATAATCCTCATGTACCCCGGAAAAGAAGAAGGCGAACGGCACCCGGTGTCGGCCAAAGTTCCAGTGATCACTTCGCCGGTAAAACTGGTTCGGGTCGTCCAGGTCGTTATATTTGTTATCCAGCTCGATGTTGCCGGATTGCCGGTTGGCCAACCTGATGAGGCTGTCAAGGTCCGATGAGATCAGCTCGCCGCCGATGAGATAAGCGTAGTCCGAGATACCCTCCGTTTCGTGCTCCCGGTCGATCCGCCCGATCATGTCGATATTGATGTTGGCGACCGTCTGGTCGATCGGTACCACCGGGTGATCGGAGTAGTAGCGGGACCCGTACAACCCAATCTCTTCGGCTGAGACGTGCAGGAACAGGATGCTGCGCCGGGGGGCGTACCCGTTATTACGGGCCTCTGAGAGTGCTTTCGCCACATTAAGCAGGGCCACCGTACCGCTGCCATCGTCGTCGGCCCCGTTATAGATCGAATCTCCGGTGGAGTCGGGTCGGCCGACCCCTACGTGATCGTAATGCGAGGTCAGAACCACCACTTCATCGGCAAGCTGCGGGTCGGAACCCGGCAATTTTGCGACAACATTTTTGGTATGAATGCGGGATCGCGAATGATGGGGAATATGAGTGAGTGAAAAACCGGTCTTTCGGGGAGAGAAGCCGCGGATATTATTGATCAGTGACTGCTGGAACGCCATCAATTTTTCATTGCTGTATGATATACCCAGGATGCGTGCCGCAAGCAGGGGCTGCACCATGTTATACCCCATCGGAAGGCCCCCGGTGGAATCATCGAGATAACCCAGCTGGTAGCGGCTGGGTTCGGCGTATCGCACACGGTTTTTTTCTGCGGTGGCCTGGTATTCGGTCTCCGTCATGGGGGCTACAATCAGCATGCCGGCGGCCCCCTTCTCTTCGATAATGGTGCTGAATCGTGTTTTCCCGTTGATGGAGGGGTCCACAAGCGTGTCGCCGTCGACCACATGCGGAATCTGCTGAAACACCATGACCCATTTGCCCTCGAGGTCCATGTCGCCCAGGTGCCGGACACCCCGACCGGGATCGTTCACCCCGAAACCGGCAAAGATAACCTCCCCGGAGAGGGTATCGCTGCCGCCGAACGAACGGATAAAGTTGGCGGTTTGATTCCTGCTCTCCACCGACCGGTTGACCAGGGTACCGTTCTCAAAGAGTTTATAGACGGTACTGTCGCGCTTGAGGGCACTCAGCGAAAAATGCTGAAAATAACTGTCCTCATCTCCCATCGGCTGCAATCCCATGTCCCGGTACTCAGTGGCCAGGTAATCTGCCGCGATCTCCAGCCCGCTGCTACCGGTCTCCCTGCCGCGCAGCGAGTCATGCGCTATGACCGATAGGTGTTTTTTCAGATAATCAACCCGGATCTGATCCTGGTACTGCAGCAGGTGTTCGGTGCCGTGCTTCAGAGACTGCTGCTGCATCTGCGCGGAGGCGCCCCCTCCGGAAACCAGTATAATTATGACTGCAAGCGCAGGACATAAGAAGGTTCGAACGGGCGATGGTGATTTCATGGAAAAGCGATTGGTTTAACAGTTTTGGTGAAATATCAGGCTGAGCCTGCAGTGCGTGATCAGGTTTCGCCCGGCTTGCGCACGGCGTCTCCAATAATTTCGTCGACAGGTCGCAGATCCAGATAAAATTCTGTTGGATCATCCTCATCGATATAGAGGCTGATCTGCTGCTCTTTCAACATCTCCAGGGCGGCAAGGAACGTTACCACCACCCTGGTTTTACTCCCCAGCTCGCGGCAGATCGTTTTAAAGGCGGTGCGGCCCCGTTCCTGAAGAGTCTCCAGAATGTATTCCGTCTGTTCCTCGACGGTAACCCCGATTTTTTCGACATGGTGTGTCGAAGGTTGACTTTCCGCCTGCTGCAACACGTTGTTAAAGGCCGCCATCAGGTCGAAAATGGTGACATCCTTCAGTGCTTCGCCCGAGGCCTGTTTCTCAACTTCATCTACCTCGTGGTACCCGCGATAGTGCGCCTTTTGGGCCTCCTCCTCGATATTCGACATCTTGTTGGCCATCTCCTTGTAGCGCTTGTACTCGAGAAGCCGCTGTACCAGTTCGTACCGGGGATCACTTTCATCCAGTTCATCCCCCTCCTCGTCTTCCTTCGGCAGCATCATGCGCGCTTTGATCGACATCAGCATGCTGGCCATCAGGATAAACTCGCTGGCTACCTCGAGATCGAGCTCCTCCATCAGGTGGATATACTCCAGGAACTCCTCCGTGATATAGGAGATCGGGATATCGTAGATATCAAGTTCGTCCCGCTTGATAAAAAAAAGCAGCAGGTCTAGCGGACCTTCGAAATTTTTTAACTGGACTCTGTACATGATCGTAAATCGGTATCGTATCGATCGTTACACGTGCAGCAGAAACCGCATCGGACGGGGCCGCGAGGTCGGATACAGATTACTCCAATTTCTCCGTTATTCCAAAAAACGGATCACTAGAATGTATAACAACGGTAACCGGACCGAAATATTCAAATGGGTATCTCCCACCGCAAGTCCAACGGACCCTGTCGGGACTATTTCGCCGGTATATCCATATGTTTATCACCGCACATTGCTTTTTACAAATTCAGGTTGGTCGTCTCTGATTACGTACGGCCTCTAAACCGCCAACAGGTCTAGCAATATAAAATCGTAGTGCAAAGTGGGAACAGCGCTATTCGCCCCTCCCGAAATTGTGAAATCGATATTCACCCGCACAGAATAGGGTGCCCGATTCCATATCTTAACAGATTTTAATACATTTATGGCTGTCATTGTTCGGGGTTACGACACAATCATCAGCAAAAAAAGAGTACCTGTTGGATGGATTATTCAAAATTAGTGCAGGCGCTTCAGGAGGGAGACGATCTGACGGTAAATCGCATCCTGAAAGACATGATTCCCCGCCTCAGGCGCTACCTTGAAATTCACATGGGGGCATCACGATCCGACGCGGAGGACAGTGTTCAGCATTCGCTTGAACTGGTGCTGGATGCGCTGCGCGAGGGTCGGTTGGAAGACGAAAGCCACGTGTACAGTTATTTGTTAACGACATGTAAAAACAACTACCTGAGGATAACACAGGAGAAGCGGGAATATAATTACGACCGCGTACCGAGCACCCACTTCAACGAACCGTTGCAGGAGAAACAGCTGCTGGACAGGGAACGAAAGCGAATTCTCGAGATCTGCCTGGAAGAGCTGGAAGAGATGTATCGGAAGTTCATCAAATACTGGCTGGAAAACCCCGATTACCATGCTGAAATGGTGGCTGAACACTTCGATATATCCGTCAGTAACGCCTGGATACGCAAGCACAGGGTCATTAAAATGCTTAATTACTGCTTCGAAAAAAAAATAAATGAATAAATTTGTAAGGATTGGGCTACTTATCGGTCTATATAGTAAAGAACGACAAAAAGCACGGCTACTCGTGCCCGTAGAAATCGATAATAAAAACCTTACACGATGAATCATCAATCCGATGACATAGAGATCATTAAGCAGATTGATGCTTATCTGAAAGATCAGCTATCAGAAGAAGACGTAGAACAACTCTGGATCAAGCTCATCAAGAACGAACAGTACCTCAACTACCTTGAAACCGAACTGACCGTTAAATCGATCTTCGGGGAAAACAAGGGAGAAGACAGTTCTTCTACAGGTGGAGAAGGAGTGGTTTCGGAGATCAGAACGCACTGGCAGTGGATTGCCGCCGCCGCATCGGTGGTCATACTGGTGGTGGCACTTAATCTGCTGACAACCGGAGGCCCCGAATCGCTCCGTGAACAGACGATCGGCCAGATCAACCTGATGAATCAGCTGGAAGCACCGCTGGTGATGCGATCCCAGAAATCGGAATTATCCAGTGCCGATTCTCTGATGAACGCTGGATTTGAAGCCGCTCTTTCCGGGAACGTGAACCGCGCCTTACAGATGTATGACAGCGTGATCAACAGGTACGGAACGTCTCCGGTGGCTGCGGAGGCTCACCTTAACAAAGGGATCATCCGGTACAATAACGAAGATTATCAGCTGGCTGCTTCGGAATTCCGTGAGTCGCTCGCACTCGTGACAAATGATAAAACGATGCAGGAAAAAGCGTACTGGTACCTGGGCAACAGTCTGATCAATCTCGACAAGCTTGTACAGGCGCGCGGCGCGGTTCAGCAGGTGTATGAACTGGACGGCACCTACCGCAAACCCGCCTTCCGGCTGCTGCGAAAACTGGATTACGAACTTGGTAACATCGAGGGAGACTCCCTTCAGCGATAACTGGTACCCCCGGGAGCACTTCCGTGACGGCATGTTCGGATCCTCCAAAACTGGGATGAACCGTGATCTCCGGGAACAGTGCGAGTGCTAACCGCTCACGTTGCGCATCCATCCCTGACATCCCGCAGATAACCGAGGATGGAGGTTATCCCTGATCTGTGAAAAACGGCGGCAACTGCGGGCTTATACGGAATAACTTTATCCTCAGTTAACAATCAATACCAGAAACATCGTCAATCCACCACGCCCGGAGAACCACACCGGCTTCGTTACTCACTGGTTACGGGTTATTTGGAAGGACACATTTTCACGAACAACAGATCACTCCTTACTCCCCTTTCCTCACTTACCTGCATTTCTCACAAGAATGATGATAGATTTCTTGCAATGCTTTGGTATACAATGAGTTCCATTGACTTAATCTCGAAAGGGGTATATCAGTGCGTAGTGGATTGCAAAATGGTCCCGTCTGCTGCGTTCAAGATGGAAATCACCCGCTCAGCGTTTCCATATACGTTTCGCTGGTGATTACCCACGTTGCCTTGCTGACGAACCAATTTCTTGGTGAGAAAATACAGGCTCATCAGGCTCAACTTTCATTCTTAAGACCCGATACCTGTCATGGCTCGTTCAGACAAAAGAAACATCTCTATGTAGAAATATAACTGTTCCCTTGTGAGGACGCCCTCTTTGATAACTGACGAATCAGGCACCAGAATAGTCCGGGATCGGCAAGAGAGGAGAGTCCGGTAACCGTAAAAATTAAATGTTCACTTTTCGAGAATACGGATTTATAATTTACCTTTGATACACCATGCGCAGTCAACTTCATTTATATCAGGTTCAGATCCGTGCAAAATCCATTGTTAGACGCTGAAAAGAAGGAGGAGGCGTTCGAGCAGAACGTTCGGCCGGGCTCTATCGGAGAGTTTATCGGTCAGCGGAAGGTAATCCGCAACCTTTCGGTGTTTATCGAAGCCGCCCAGAAGCGCAGCGAGGCCCTGGATCACGTCATTCTTTCGGGCCCTCCAGGCCTGGGTAAAACCACCTTGGCGCACATCATCGCCAATGAGATGGGGGTGCAGATCAAGCCGACGACCGGGCCGGTACTGGAAAAACCCGGCGACTTGGCCGGCATGCTCACCAACCTGGAGCACGGCGACGTACTGTTTATCGACGAGATTCACCGGCTGAATCCGGTGATCGAGGAGTACCTTTATTCGGCAATGGAGGACTACAAGCTGGATATCGTGATCGATTCGGGTCCCAATGCCCGCAGCGTGCAGATTGATCTGAACCGGTTTACCCTGGTGGGCGCCACCACGCGCAAGGGACTGCTTACCGCACCCCTGCGTGCCCGGTTCGGCATCGATATGCGGCTGGACTACTACGATGTGGAGCTGCTGCAGCATATCGCCATGCGCACGGCAAAGATCCTGGATTTCGGCATTACGGACAAGGGGGCCTATGAGATCGCCCGCCGCAGCCGCGGGACACCCCGCATCGTCAACAAGCTGCTGCGCCGTACGCGCGATTTTGCCATGGTCGAGGACCTGGATACGATCACCGATGCCATTGCCGACAAGGCCCTGAACGCCCTGGATGTCGACCAGAACGGGCTCGACGAGATGGATATCCGCATCCTGAAAGCGATCATCGAAAACTACTCCGGCGGACCGGTGGGTCTGGGCACGCTCTCCGTGGCGGTCGGAGAAGACAAGGGCACCATAGAGGAAGTCTACGAACCCTTCCTGATCAAGGAGGGCTTCATCCAGCGTACCCCGAAAGGTCGTGTGGCCACCAGCAAGGCGTTTTCCAACCTGGATATCGATCCCGAAGAAGACGACTAGCCGCGATTGTAAGATTAGGCCGCTCTATGATTTATGATTAATGTGCCAGGTTGATCACAACGGCATCGCAGATACCTCTTGATCGGTTATGTAATTGTAATGTACACTAACGGCTTTTTTTTGTAGCTTCACTGCTCAAAATTTAACCCATTGTAAATTCATTATGAGTAAACTATTTACGTCAGAATCGGTATCGGAGGGCCACCCGGATAAAGTGGCCGACCAGATATCGGATGCCATACTTGACGCCATGATAAAAGAGGATCCCAATTCCCGGGTAGCTGTCGAGACCATGGTTACGACCGGGCTGGCCGTGTTGTCGGGAGAGGTTAATACCGATGCCTATGTGGAGGTACAGGACTTGGTCCGCGAGGTGATTCGTGA
>JAWVZC010000035.1:0-18371 GCA_033722415.1 Balneolaceae bacterium
CTGGAGTCGTTGATCAGCGGCGAACAGGTGGAAGTACCGATCTACGACTTTACGCGTCATGTTCGCAAAATGAAAACACGCACGGTTCACCCCAAGAACGTGATTCTCCTGGACGGCATCCTCATATTCAGTGAGCCGGAACTGCGGGCCTTGATGGATATAAAGATCTACGTCGACACCGATGACGACATCCGGCTGTTGCGGCGCATCCGGCGCGATATCCTGGAGCGGGACCGCGACCTGGAGAATATCCTGAACCAGTACGAAAAGCATGTCCGCCCGATGCACCTCGAATTCGTGGAACCGAGCAAGCGCTATGCGGATATCATCATTCCACGGGGAGGCGAAAACGAGGTGGCACTGGAGATGGTACAGGCCCTTATCTCGGAAAAAATCAGCAGCTGAGCTCGACAGTCTGTAACGAGTCAACGAACCAGGTACCTCCCTCAGGAGATCACTTCATCCCAAAAACCAGCATGGTTCGGGTCCTGGTTTCGGCATTCGTGTTGCACTGGAAGTCCACCTTTTCGGCACCTCCAGGATGGCTGACAGTGCAGCTGGGGGTTACTGACTGCCGTTCCAGGGGTGCGGCCGGCCTCGCCCGGGAGTGTTCTCTTCAGCAGCGGAATGATTTCGGGCTGCAGCTTGCTCATTACACGCTATTCATTTAACATTCGTAAAAACGGCAACATAATGAACGGCTAACCACACCAATGGATTTAAACAACAAAAAAGCAGTAGTTACCGGGGCCAGCAGCGGCATCGGGGCGGCGTTTGCCCATGCCCTCATAAACAGGGGGGCGACTGTCTACGGGCTGGCACGCAGTCGTGACAAGCTGCAGCGGATCCGCAAGGAATTTGGGTCAACCTTCATCCCCGTCATAATGGACATCACCGACACCGACGCCATGAGTCGGTGGGTGGATTCCACGTTTGACGACCAGAACACTCCCGATGTGCTGGTAAACAATGCCGGGCTCGGATATTTTGGGAACGTGGATGAGTTGACCATCGAGGAGTGGGATACGATGATAAGCACCAACCTGTCGGGGACCTTCTACCTGACCCGGCTGATCGTACCGCTGATGAAGCAGAACCCGGAAACCTGCCATATCGTAAATATCGCATCGATAGCCGGCAAAATCGCCAACCCCCAGATTTCGGGATACAACGCCAGCAAATTCGGGGTCAGCGGGTTTAGCGAAGCGCTGTTTAAAGAACTGCGGTACGAAGGCATCAAGGTAACCTGCCTCTATCCTGGTTCGATTGCAACCAGCTTCTTTGACAATGCAAACCAGGAGACCCACTCCAACATGATGCAGCCAAACGAGGTAGCAAAAGTACTGATCGATCTGCTGGAAACCCCCGACAACTTCCTGATCAGTGACATCACCATGCGCCCGCTCAATCCCAAGCGGCCGGATAATGAGTAATCGGCTCTATCGGCTCATGATCGGACTGTCGCTGGTTTTCCTCGGTAGCTGTTCTGGACCGAATGACAACCCGCGCCCGGAAAATCTGATCGATGAAGACACCTATATCGACCTGATGATCGAGTTGCAGTTGCTGCGCTCGTACCAGACAGCCGTTCCCGAGGATTCCGTGCGGGTGAAGATCGATTCTCTGAAAAACGTGGTCTATCGCAAGTACGGAGTAAGCGAACAGCAGTTCATGGAGAGCCACTATTACTACCAGAGACAGGTGGAGCCACAAATCGACCGCATAACCGGTGCCATCGACAGCCTCAAAATGCAGATGGTGGAAGATGGCCTGATGGACAGCACCCCGCTGGAATAACCTGTTTTTCTCATCAGGTAATTGGATTGTCAGCAAGGTGAAGTGGAGATATCTACAAAAGGGACTTCCCGGACGATATCTGGAAAGTTATCGGGAAAAACGTCGATGCCAGAGAGGGTTATCGACTAAAATTCCGGAGTAGTTCCCGCCGATGACCTGTGAAATCATTTTATCACTCCTCCACCCCTTTTCATCAGCTTTTCCAGTAAAACTTGTCGTTCCTGGTTTCCACTTTGTCTTCTCTGACAAGAAACGAGAGTACCCGCTTCAGTTCAGACCTCGAAGTGCCTGTAGCATGCGCTATCTGCTCAAACGGAACCCCGTCTTCAACAACTAATAACTCTTTGACCGTTTGCAGATCATTATCAGTTATCCCCGGCTTTTCGGTGCTCTTCAAGCAGTTATCACAATGCCCGCAGGGGGTCAGGTCCTCCTCCCCGAAATAGTGCCGGATGTACACCTCGCGGCACCCCGTTGTTTCGACATAGCCTTTTACATAGTCCAGTTTTTTGAGCAGGTTGTTGCGGTGCCCCTCCAGTTCCTCTCTCGTAAACGGCAGGGTTGACACACGCTCCTCGTTCAGCAGCACCAACGGCATCTCACCGATCGATTCAAACTGGATCACCTGGTCGTGGTTTTGCAGCACCTGGAGTCCCTTTAGAACCTGGTTTCGGGAGAGATCAAGTTTGCGCTCCAGGTAATCGAGCTCAAGATATTTGCGGTTTGTAAACGCCTCCGCTCCGAACTGCCGAAAGATGGTATCCAGGAATGCCGCTTTTCGCTTGTTGGACCAGCGGTTAATCAGGTCAAGAATCCGCTGTTCGCTGGCCACAAACTGCAGTGCCACCTGGGGCGCTATGTGTTCCATTAGTTGAATCACACCGAGCTGACTCAATACGTTCAGGCCGGAATGAACAACTTTGCGTGACAGATTTGACCGCTTTTCGAGGGCCGGCAGTGAAACCTGCTCCGCGGAATCCATCTCCGAACCCACCGCCAGATCGAGTTCATCGCAGAGTACATCATACACTTTTTGCAGCTGGGGACGTGCCGGATAGGAATCCTTTAGTCGATTTTCCGCTTTTGTCGCATCGGCTTCCTGGTAGATCAATATCGGATAGCTCTTCTTTCCGTCGCGACCGGCACGGCCCGCCTCCTGGTAATACGCTTCCAGGGAGTAGGGCATTTCGTAATGAATGACGTAACGGCAGTCGGCTTTGTCGATCCCCATCCCAAAGGCATTGGTAGCCACCACCAGCGGAATCTGCCCGGAAATCCACTGCTCCTGGACCCACCGGCGCTCCGCATCTTCAAAACCGGCGTGATAAGGGGCCGTTTTGATACCCAACTTTCCCGAAATCAGTTTGGAAAGATGCTCACAGTTGTAGCGGGTGCCCCCGTAGATTAATCCCGATCCCCTGGAGGATGCTTTCTTAACGGCTTCAAGCAGTTTCTCCTCTTTCTTCCGGGTGTGAGTTACCCACCAGTTGAGGTTCGTGCGGGCAAAGCCTTTCGAGATGATTGCGGGGTCATCCAGCTCCAGGTTGTCAATGATATCATCTCGAACCTCCGGGGTAGCGGTAGCGGTCAACGCAATCCAGGTGATCTTTCCGGATACCGGTTCGAGTGAAGGACGGATTTCCCGGTAACTCGGCCGAAAGTCGTGTCCCCATTGGGAAATACAGTGGGCCTCGTCTACAGCCACGAGCCGAAGATCCAGGTTCTCCAGCTCTGCCTGGAAAAGGTCGGTCTTCAACCGCTCGGGGGAACAGTAGAAGAGCTTGTACATCCCGTTCCGGGCATTTACAAACCGTTGTTCCACCTCCCATGACGAGAGCGTGCTGTTGACGAAGGTAGCCGATATTCCCCGATCATTCAGCTGCTGTACCTGGTCCTGCATCAATGACACGAGCGGAGAAATAACCAGCGTCAACCCGTCAACAACGGTCGCCGGCACCTGGTAGCAGAGAGACTTCCCCCCGCCGGTGGGAAACAGCACGAGGGTATGGGTCCCCTCAAGTACCGTTCGGATGGCCTTGTCCTGGCCCGGCCGGAACGAATCGAATCCCCAAAATTTCCTGAGATTGATACCGGCCTGTTCGAATACGTTATCACTCATAGGCAGCAAATATAACGAATATTGCGTTTACCGTTTACCCGCCATTATCCGCCGGCTTTGAATAGTACCCCTCTTTCAGCCAATTTTTAACGGGATTTCACTCCCGAAGATGAAAATTTCGAATGATTTTTCTAATCCGGCAAAGAAATATTTGCATTATTTTTCAGGTAACCCTTATATTCAGCATCATGTTAAACGAGACAGGAACATACCAACTACCGTTTACACGCAGTGTTGCTGCCAGGCGAAGTCCTGTATCTCCACAGCCCCTTCCACGATTCCCGCGGCCCCTCCGGGCCTCATAAATTCTCTCCTCCTGCGGAGGAGGGTGTCAGCCACCCACTCCGTACTATCACCGACTTACCACCAACCACTTGACAGCCTTCATAACGACAGCACTGTCTTCATTAAACCGGGAATAACAATAGCATGGAAATAACAGTAACCGTAGCCGACGATTCGCATCAAAAGTATGCCGAAGAGATCTGTCAGCTTATGGAAGAGGCCGCCCACAAACGGGGCACCGGTATTGCCAAACGGGAACCGGGCTACATCCGTGCCAAGATGCGGGACGGCAAGGCGATTATAGCCATGGACGGAGACAAGTTCGTGGGGTTCAGCTATATCGAATCCTGGAGCAACAAGGAGTACGTAGCCAACTCCGGCCTGATTGTGCACCCAGATTACCGCGGTCGCGGTCTCGGCAAAAAAATCAAGCACAAAATCTTTGAGCTCTCACGCAAAAAGTACCCGAAAGCCAAGATCTTCGGCATCACTACCAGCCTGGCCGTAATGAAGATCAACTCCGAACTGGGTTACGAACCGGTGACATTTTCGGAGTTGACCCGCGACGATACGTTCTGGGATGGCTGCCAGAGCTGCCCGAACTACGATATTCTGAACAGCAACAATCGCAAAAACTGCCTCTGCACCGGTATGCTCTACGACCCCGAAGAGGAGAAGAAGAAGGAAAAACGCCGCAAGCAGCGGGAGAAAGAGCAAAACTGGGAGCGTTTTATCCGTTTCCTGAAACTGAAGAAGAACCAGATTATCCGCAAAACCGAATCGATACTAAAATTTAAGATTGGATGGCTATGAGCAACAGCAAGAAAGTGGTTTTGGCCTACAGCGGGGGACTCGATACCTCCTACTGCGTGGCCTACCTGAAGAATGAGCTAGACTTGGAAGTTCACACCGTGCTGGTAGAGACCGGGGGTTTTACCCAGGAGGAGCTGGACAGCGTGGAGGAAAAGGCTCGTTCACTGGGGGCCACCACCCATCGGACGATCGACAAAGTCGATGATTTCTACCAACAGATCATCCGCTACCTGGTATTTGGAAATGTTCTGAAAAATCACACCTATCCCCTTTCGGTGAGTGCCGAACGGGTGTCCCAGGCTATTGCCGTGGCCGAATATGCCCGAAAACTCGGTGCTGACTACATCGCCCACGGCAGCACCGGTGCCGGGAACGACCAGATCCGCTTCGACCTGGTTTTCAACGTGATGGTCCCCGACATGGAGATATTGACACCGATACGTGACCAGAAACTTTCGCGCGAGCAGGAGATGGAATTTCTCAGGGAATACGGCGTGGAACTGGAGTGGGAAAAAGCCCAGTATTCGGTCAACAAGGGGCTCTGGGGAACGACCGTCGGCGGTGCCGAAACGCTCACCTCGCATCTGCCACTTCCGGAGGATGCCTGGCCAAGCCAGCTGCAGAAGAACGGTTCGGAGATAGTGGAGCTGGAATTTGATACCGGCGAAATCGTGGGAGTTGGCGGACGAACCATGGACCCTGTAGATGCGATCCGAACGCTGGATGAACTTTCCTCTCCCTATGCCATCGGGCGTGATATCCATGTTGGTGACACCATCATCGGCATCAAGGGACGGGTGGGATTTGAGGCCCCGGCCCCGCTGATTATCATCAATGCCCACCGCCAGCTTGAAAAGCACACCCTTGCCAAATGGCAGCTCTACTGGAAAGATCAACTGGGCAACTGGTACGGGCAGATGCTGCATGAGGGGCAGTTCCTGGACCCGGTGATGCGCAACATTGAAGCTTTTCTGGAAGATACCCAGGAGGTCGTCACGGGAACCGTGAAAGTGAGCCTGCATCCCTACCGGTTCGAGATACTCGGGGTGAGCTCTAACCATGACCTGATGCAGTCTTCGTTTGGAGACTACGGGGAAATGAACAAGGCTTGGTCCGGCCAGGATGTCAAAGGGTTCTCAAAAATTCTTTCAAACCAGATAAACCTTCACAGATCAGTACATGACAATGGAAACTAGCGTAGGAATCGTGGGTGGCGGCGGATATACCGCGGGAGAACTGATTCGCCTGCTGCTGCACCACCCGGAGGTATCACTGGATTTTGTATACAGCCGAAGCCAGGGCGGCAAACCGGTTTCATCGGTGCATCAGGACCTGGTCGGGGAGGCGGATTTTCCTTTTTCGGATACGGTCAATACGGAGGTGGATGTGATATTCCTCTGCATGGGTCACGGCAACTCACGCCCGTTCCTGGAGGAGCATCCCCTGCCGGAACATGTCAACATTGTGGACCTGAGCCGCGACTTCCGGTTGAAAGAGGAAGCCAGTCCCGGCAACGGCCGAA
Source organism: Balneolaceae bacterium (assembly GCA_033722415.1). Taxonomy (GTDB): domain Bacteria; phylum Bacteroidota; class Rhodothermia; order Balneolales; family Balneolaceae; genus JAMQKA01. The sequence continues at coordinate 6,537 of JAWVZC010000035.1, forward strand.
CGTTCGTGTACGGGCTTCCCGAGCTGAATCGCGAAGCGATCAAAAAAACCCAGTTGGTAGCCAACCCCGGCTGTTTCGCAACAGCTATTCAGCTGGTCCTGCTGCCGATGGCTGACCACAAAAAACTGCTGGAGGATGTCAATATTCATGCGATTACCGGGTCCACGGGAGCCGGACAAAAACCGCGTGACACAACTCATTTCAGCTGGCGTGAAGGCAATGTCTCCATCTACAAAGCCTTTACCCATCAGCACCTGGATGAGATCAAGCAGAGCGTGTGGGCACTGCAGGGCATATACAACAAGGAGATCAATTTTATCCCGATGCGCGGTAATTTCACCCGAGGGATCTTTGTCTCCGCCTATACCCAAACCGATCTGACGGAGCAGGAGGCCGTGGATCTCTACAGGGATTACTACGATGAAGCCGTTTTTACGGTTGTAAGCCCCAACCCGCTCCATCTCAAGCAGGTCGTCAATACCAACAAATGCCTGCTGCATGTGGAGAAGCACGGTGAGAACCTGCTGGTAACCAGCATTATCGATAACCTGCTGAAAGGCGCCTCGGGCCAGGCGGTCCACAACATGAACCTGATGCTCGGGCTCCCGGAAGACACGGGCCTGAAGCTTAAATCAAGTTATTTCTGACGGGGAATGGCTATTTCCCGGAATATGAAACACGGATCACGCAGGTTCACTCAATTTCGCAGCACTGAATATTCAATTGTTATATAAACAGCGGATAACCGTTGAATCCGATACATCCGTGGTCAAAATCTTCTATCATAAAATTAACAACGCATGAAAAAATTCACCCGGGTTTCCGATGCCGACGATGTCGGTGCATTGATAAACGAGGCTATCGCCCTGAAGGCCGATCCCTTTCAATCGGATATTGGACGGCAAAAAACGCTGGCGATGATCTTCCTGAACCCGAGCCTGCGCACGCGGATGAGCACGCAAAAAGCGGCGCATAACCTCGGCATGGATACCATCGTCATGAATATGGACAGGGACGGCTGGAAACTGGAATTCGAGGACGGCGCCGTCATGGACGGGGCCACGGTCGAGCATATCAAAGACGCGGCGCAGGTCATCAGCCGCTATTGTGATATCCTGGCGATCCGCTCATTCGCCCGGTTTGAAGACCGCGAGGAGGATTACAGCGAACAGGTGCTTGGCCAGCTTGTCGAGCACGCCTCGGTGCCGGTGGTCAGCATGGAGTCGGCCACCCGCCACCCGCTGCAGTCGCTTGCCGACCTGGTGACGATTGCCGAAACCGGCATCAAACAGCCCAAAATTGCAGTAACGTGGGCCCCGCACCCGAAGCCGCTGCCGCACGCCGTGGTCAACTCCTTCCTGGAGTGGATCAGGACCACCGATGCAGAGGTGACCCTCACCCACCCGGCGGGATATGAACTGGATGAGGAGTTCAGCAGCGGTGTGAACGTGACGCACGAGCAACGGGCCGCGCTGGAGGGGGCCGATTTCGTGTACACCAAGAGCTGGGCCAGCTACTCGCACTACGGTCAACATCTTGACGTCGACGAGAACTGGACGGTGACCGCCGAGAAGATGGCACTTACCAACAACGGTCGATTCATGCACTGCCTGCCGGTACGCCGTAACGTCGTGGCCGAAGATACGGTGATCGACGATTCCATTGTCTACGAACAGGCGCTAAACAGGGTCTGCTCCTGTCAATCCGTACTAAAAACCATTCTGGAGACCAACTGATGGAACACCTTCACGTAATAAAGATCGGCGGAAAAGTTATTGCCGACGAACCGCTGCTTACCCAGTTTCTGGACGATTTCAGCGAGCTGGAGGAGCACACAATTCTGGTGCACGGCGGAGGAAATATCGCCAGCCGGCTCAGCGAGCGGATGGGGGTGGAGGTCAAGATGGTTGATGGCCGCCGGGTGACCGACCAGGATTCCCTGGAAGTGGCCGTGATGACCTATGCGGGCCTGATTAACAAAACACTGGTGGCCCGGCTGCAGGCGCGCGGGTGCAACGCGCTGGGCATGTCCGGGGCCGACCTGAACGCGATCAAGGCCTTCAAACGGCAGGATCCCGACATCGATTACGGGTTCGTCGGCGATGTGGACGACGACAGCGTAAACACCGGGATGCTGACCCGGCTGCTGAAACTGGACATCGCCCCCCTGTTTTGTGCCCTTACGCACGACGGCAACGGGCAGCTGTTCAACACCAATGCCGATACCCTGGCTGCCGTGCTGGCCCACTCACTGTCCGGTGAATTTGAAGTTTCCCTGACCTTCTGCTTTGAAAAACAGGGGGTTCTCGCGGATGTGGAGGATGACAGTTCCGTCATTCCCGAAATCGACCGGGACCGCTATGCCGAACTCAAGCAGGACGGCACCATCCACGAGGGGATGCTCCCCAAGATGGAAAATGCCTTTACCGCTCTCAGCAAGGGCGTTCGGCGGGTTGAAATTAAACATCCCGCCAATCTACTAACCAAAACCGGAACCGTACTAACACGATGATTACAACCAAGACCGCAATACACACCGAAGCAACCGAACTGCTGAAAAAGCTGATTGCGATCCCCTCCTTCTCACGGGAAGAGGGCAAAACCGCGGAGGTCCTAATCGATTTCCTCGAATCGCACGGCGTGCAGACCGAACGTCTCCACAACAACATCTGGGCAACCAAGGATTTTTTTGAGCCGGCAAAACCGACCCTGCTGCTCAATTCGCATCACGATACGGTGAAGCCAAACGACGGGTATACCCGCGATCCCCATGCCCCGGAAGTGGAAGACGGGAAACTCTTCGGGCTTGGCAGCAACGATGCGGGGGGACCGCTGGTTTCGCTGATGGCTACGTTCCTGCATTTTCACGACCGGCAGGACCTGGACTGGAACCTGGTGTTCTGTGCCTCCGCCGAAGAGGAGATCTCCGGCGATAACGGCATGCGGACGGCACGCAACGCCCTGCCTGAATTTGATTGCGCCATCGTGGGTGAACCTACACAGATGAAGATGGCCATAGCCGAAAAAGGCTTGCTGATTCTCGACTGCACGGCACGGGGAACCAGCGGTCACGCCGCACACGACGGTGCCGACAATGCCATTTACAAGGCCGTTAACGATATCGAGTGGTTCCGAAACTACCGCTTCAGCAAGGTCTCGGATTCACTGGGGCCCATCAAGATGTCGGTAACCATCATCAACGCGGGGAGCCAGCACAATGTAGTGCCCGATACCTGCACCTTTACGGTGGATGTGCGTACCACCGACGCCTACACGCTGGAAGAGGTGTTGCAGATCGTTGAGGATCATACCCTCTCGGAGATCACACCGCGGTCCGTGCAGCTTCGGCCCTCCTCGATCCCGACCGATCATCCGCTGGTCACCACCGGCCGGGCGATGGGGATCGAAACGTACGGGTCACCCACCCTCTCGGACCAGTCACTGCTTCCCGTTCCCTCCCTGAAGATGGGACCTGGAGACTCGACCCGTTCTCATACGGCCGACGAGTTCATCAAGCTCTCGGAGATTGGGGAGGGTATCGACACCTACATCGAACTGCTAAGCAAGGTTGTGGTTGCAGAATGAAAGTCTGGGACAAGGGATACGACACGGAAGAGAAGGTTGAGGCGTTTACGGTGGGCAGCGACCGCGAGCTCGATCTCCTGCTCGCCGAATATGACGTGCAGGGCTCCATGGCGCATGCCCGGATGCTGCACCAGGTCGGTATTCTGTCGGATGAGGAACTTGACGGCCTGCTGGATGAACTTGAACAAATCGGGGTGGAGGTCAGGAGAGGCAGCTTCACCATCGAGCGGGAGTTCGAGGATATCCACTCCAAGATTGAGCATCGCCTCACCGAGGTGGTCGGCGATGCCGGGAAAAAGATCCACACCGGCCGGTCACGCAACGACCAGGTGCTGGTTTGCCTGCACCTGTACGCGAAAAATGAAATCGACGGTATCAGATCACTCATCAAAAGCCTGTTTGACCGGTTGATTTTGCTGAGCGAAAAACACAAAGAGGTGCTGATGCCCGGGTATACCCATTTCCAGGTGGCGATGCCCTCCTCATTCGGGCTCTGGTTCGGCGCCTATGCGGAACAGCTGGTTGACGACCTGCATCAGCTGAACGCCGCCGGGAAGATTGCCGATCAAAATCCGCTGGGATCGGCGGCCGGGTATGGCTCCAACCTGCCGATCGACCGTTCGATGACAACCAAGGAGCTGGGCTTTGACACCCTGAAGTATAACTCGGTGGCGGCCCAGATGAGCCGCGGGCGGCTGGAACAGTCGCTGGCCATGGCCCTCTCGTCGGTAGCCTCCACCCTCTCCAGGCTGGCAATGGATGCCGTACTCTACTCGGGGCAGAATCACGATTTTATCTCGTTCCCGGATGAACTTACAACGGGATCAAGCATCATGCCGCACAAGAAGAACCCGGACGTTTTTGAGCTGGTGCGCGGCAAATGCAACGCAATCCGCGCACTGCCGAACCAGGTGGCCATGATTACCGGCAACCTTCCGAGCGGGTACCACCGCGAGTACCAGATCTTGAAAGAGGCCCTGTTTCCGGCCGTTGAAACCCTGAAATCGTGCCTGAATATAACGGAGTTCATGCTGCAAAATATTGAGGTGAACGATCAGATTCTGGAAGATGACCGCTACCGGTACCTCTTCAGCGTGGAAGAAGTAAACAGGCAGGTGGGCCGCGGTGTGCCGTTCCGGGAAGCGTACCGGAAGGTGGCCGAACAGATTGCAAATGGAAATTTTAATCCCGAACAACAGGTCGATCATACCCACGAGGGAAGCATCGGGAACCTTTGCAGTGAGGAAATACGCGATAAGTTTGAACGTGCCTACAAGGGGTAACTTAAATGTACCCGGTAATGGCAAAACGTCTTTGAATGCCTGAAGAATAGACGGGAACTGTATCAGAAACTGCTGGCAGTTGTGTAATTCAGTACATTTTCATTAACTCGACAAATTAAAAAGCCATACAACCATGAAAAAAGAAGTCGCAATTCTTGGCGGAGGGAACCTCGGAACCGCACTTGCCAAGGGCCTGGCAGGTACCGAGGAAGCCCGGGACAAATACCATGTTACGGTTACACGCCGAAAAGTGGAGCTGATTAAACATCTTGAGGAAGAGGGAATCAGTGTCACCTCAGATAACATAGAAGCGGTAAAAAAAGCCGAACTGTTGATCCTGGCCGTTCAGCCCAACCAGATCGAGAAGCTGATCAACCAGATTGAGCCGGTGCTTGATCCGGAAAACCACATCATCATTTCCGCCATAACGGGCGTAACGGATGAAGAGATCGCCGAGCTTACCGGCACCGGGTTCCGTATCATCCGGGTGATGCCCAATACCGCGGCCGCCATCAACCAGTCGATGACCTGTATCGAGGATACTCCCCACAAGGAGGCGGAAAAGGCTACCGTCGAACTGTTCGAGACGATCGGCAAAACCCTCGTCATAGGCACCGAACTGATGGAAGCCTCCACTGTACTGGGCGCCTGCGGAATCGCCTTTTTCCTGCGCTTTATCCGGGCGGCATCACAGGGTGGAATCGAGGTCGGTTTCCACGCCGAGGAAGCCCAGCTGATTGCGGCACAGACGGCACTAGGGGCTTCGGCCCTGCTGCTGGAATCCGGCGGACACCCCGAGCACGAAATCGACAAGGTCACCACACCGAAAGGATGCACCATTGCGGGCCTTAATGAGATGGAACATTACGGACTCAGCTCCGCCCTGATCAAGGGGATCAAGACCTCGTACGAGAAGATCGAAAAAATCCGGTAGTCGCATTGAGGGATGCATTACCGGGTGAATTGGGGCTCATAATAAGATCGCTTCCCATCCGCAAGCTGGTTTGGGCGGAAGGTGACTATTCAAACAGTTAGGTACCCGCAAAAACGATATGAGGGAGGATTATGGAAATGATTGGTGATATATCCAGGTATCACCAGGGCGTTCATTCCGAGCAGAATGTATGGTTCAACCCCTTCTTGCTGCGACCGGGTTGTGCAATATGTGGGAGGATGCCTGAAGATATTCATCAGATCATTCCCGGCTATTAGCGTGCACCAGAGGTTCATACGGGCGGCTCGTATTGCCTGGGTCAAAATTGTGGCAAGTCCGATCCCCGTGACAATCAGGATATTAGTGGTACCCAGGCATTCATTTAAAACAGGAAATATTATTTTAACGTGAACCCGGGATAATGATTGGAGGGATTTTCATGTTGTAAGCTTGAGAAGAGGGATGAGATTTTTCGACTGCGCGGTGGAAAAGCGTTACCGCTTCGCTCGAAATGAGGCCGTCGGTTCTTTTTGGAGGGCAAAATCCCAAATTCTGTCGTCATCTCGACCGGAATCCCGCGTAATTCGGGATGGAGTGGAGAGATTCCATCCATAATGTTACGCCACCAACATAGAAATTAAACTTGAACGTTTTACGCGCCTTCTTATCCCGAATTCACGTTATGTTATTTGCGTATTGTCGACAATATCATATTGGAGGTTTCTGCAGAACGTTCGATTTCGTCATTCTGAGTTCTTCAATGGATCTCCTTTGTCCATCTGCTGCTTTTGGAAGGTGATCCGCCACATCTTCCGGGATGACTAGTTGGTTTTGTGAAACCTCTGGTATGGAGTACAAGGGTTCAAGTAATAAATTGACCCTGATTTATCTCACATGTTGTCAGACTATTGATATGTTGATTACATTTGACCACTAACTGTTATATTTTTTGACAACGCCAGAGGATAAAGTAGTATGAAATCTCAAAAAATCTCGTAATGTTATTATCAAAGGCTTGCGTTTACGGTATTCGGGCATCGCTGTTTATGGCCTCTTCAGAGAACAGTGATTATATGCCGATAAAACAGATTTCGGAACGACTGGATATCTCCCACCATTTCCTGACCAAAATTCTCCAGGAACTGACCAAAAGCGGGCTCGTGGAATCACTGAAAGGGCCCAGAGGCGGGGTGCGGTTAAAAAAGGAGGGAGATGCCATCACGCTAATAGAAGTGGTGGACGCTATTGACGGTATGGATCTTCTCACCGAGTGTGCCCTCGGACTGCCGGGCTGCGGTGTGGAAAAGCCCTGTCCGCTGCACGACCAGTGGGCTGAAACCAGGGATGAAATCAAGGAAATGCTGGAACAAACCTCCCTGGCGGAGTTGGCGGGAAAAGGGAAAGAGGGCAACCTGCGTATCACTCCGGAAGGCGGGTTTGACTGGGATTGAGATGCCCCGATCCCAACGGATCCGGTTACAGCAGGTCCTGCCGGCAACCTGTTAACTGGCAGCAAAACAACATAACACAACGAGGCCGTACCCCATGCACAAGAAAACCTTCATCGTTACCGGCCTGCTTCTGGTACTGGCCGCCGGGATACTGGCCTATCATTTTTATGCCGCGGCAAGCGCAGAGGAAACACTGGATAATACCATCCGGGAGCTTTCCGGCCGGGCAGATACCACCCTGAGCATCAACTACTCAGGGATTGAAGTGAGTCCGTTTTCCGGTGATATACGGATCAGTGACATCACTGTCATCAGGTCACAAAATATTCAACGGGCATCCCGGGCGGATCTTGACCTGGGTTATGCCGATTTCCTCAATTTTATGATATGGGGAGCGGAAGCGGGTTTAAAAAGAGTGACCTCCGGGAAACTGATTATTGGTGACCTCTCTTATACCAATCGTTCCAGTTTTACCGAAGTAAAGCTGGATTCCCTCAGTGTCGATTATTCCGGCAATTTGTGGAACCTGATCGTGTTGGGGGTAACCGGCGGGAACGCGCAGATTGAACATACGTTCCGGGCTGTTGGAAATCGTTTCCGGTACTACCAACCGGAGTCAACAGCCGGTGCGGTAACGGCCGATTCCCTGCACCTTAACCTCCTGTTTGGCAGTCACGGCTCCACATCCTCCTTTACCAACAGGGTGAGGCTTCGGCATATTACCTGGAACCCGCCGGAGAATATTCAGGAAAAATACCGCTTTTTCATCCAGGGATTCGGCTACGAGACCGATGCCATTCCGTTCCGGGAACTGCTGGCCGACGTGGAGTATGGTTCTGGGACAGGAATTGTTAATCTGTCTGAAATCAAAATAACTTCTGAACTGTTTACGATCGCTCTTGAGGGTGAACTGCTTCTGCATGCCAATGAGCTCTCGCGTTCGGAACTACGGAACACCTCGGTTCGGCTATACGAGATGTCATCCCGGTTTCAAAACGTTCTGCAGCAAATCGGAAAACTGACGGGACTGAAGTTTCCGGAAGCAGGGGAACAGATGCAGGTGCGGGTAAAGGGCCCATTAACGGCACCTGATTTCGAGTTTTAACCTTTTCAGCCCGGTTGAAAATTCACCTACGATTTCTGTGCATACCCTTCGGCTTTTTTCTTCAGCCTGCGGAGGTACCACGTTCTGATCACCAGCACTCCCAGTGTGATTACCGTAATCGGCACCACAAACCAAAACATGACGGTATTGAAGCGGGAAAGCAGCTCGTGCCCCGTGGCGTCCAGGAAGAGGTACAGCAGGTAGGCCAGGTAGTAACATACGAACACCATCCCTTCCCACCGGGCAATGCGGTGCCCCGTGATAAAAATGGGCAGGCAGGCAACACTAACTGCCACCATAAACGGCAGGTCAAGTGCAATGGCCGCTTCCGATACGGCAATTCCTCCGCTCACCACGGCTGTAACTCCCAGGACCAGCAGCAGGTTAAAAATATTGCTGCCGACCACGTTTCCCACCGACAGATCCTGTTCCCCTTTCATGGCTGCCAGCACCGAGGTGGCGACTTCCGGCAGGGAGGTACCGATCGAAATAACCGTCAGCCCGATCACCAGCTCGCTCATTCCCCAAAAGCGGGCGATATCCACGGCGTAGGTGACCATCAGGTGGGCCCCGAAGATCAGCGTGCCGAGGCCCACCACAAATACCAGTACCTGGACCGGCAGCGAGCGGTCTGTTCCTGATGCCTCCTCCCCGACCGGCGGCTTCGGGGAGGCTCCATTTTTCACCTGGCGAACCTGGAAAATGACGAACCCGGTAAACAGTGCCAGCAGTATGAAGCCCTCCCAGAACTGAAGAGTGGTATCCAGGCTGAAGAGGTAGACCAGCAGAGAAATACCGACCAGGAATGGTACGTCAAGCCAGATGATCCGCCGTGAAATACCCACCGGCGCCAGTATGGCACTGACCCCCAGGATCAGCAGAATGTTCACAATGTTACTGCCCACCACGTTACCGAGGGCCAGTTCCGCCTGCCCCGAAAGGGCCGCGTCCAGGCTGACTGCCACCTCGGGGGCACTGGTGGCAAAGGCAACGATCACGATGCCCACAAACACGGGGGAAATGCCCAGTCTTACCGCTATGGCCGATGAGGAATCCACCAGCCACTGGGCCCCGGCCAGCAGGAGGAGCAAACCGACAGTGAATAGAAGATAGGTAGTAATCATCAGAAATCTTTGACTATTTCATTCAAAAAAACCTGCCAGGTTTCCGGTAACCTGACAGGTTTATTGAAAAAATATTATGAGACTACGATGTTTCCGCAGCGTCGGGGATGTCGAACGACTCCTGCGAATCCGCTTCGTAATCGGGTCGCCGACTCAGGAAGTAGTAGCCAAGCAGGCCGCTGATAAGGGAGCCCAGTAAAATTCCGACTTTCGAGAATTCAAGGAGTTTCGGGTCGGTAAAGGAGAGGTTTGCGATAAACAGTGACATCGTAAACCCGATACCCGCCAGCAGGGCGACCCCGTAAACTACTTTCCATGTTTCGCGGGAGCTGGTCAGCCCGGAGAATCCCATCTTTGTAAGCAGCCATGTGGAACCGAAAATGCCGATCTGCTTGCCCAAAAAAAGTCCCAGGGTGATTCCCCAGGTGAGGGTGGAAGCAAAGGCCTGGCTCATGACTTCGGGGTCAAAAAGAACACCGGCGTTGGCAAACGCAAAAACCGGCATAATCACAAAATATACGCTGAAGTGCAGCTTGTGCTCCAGGCGGTGCAGGGGAGATTCCGCGTGCTCGAGGGTGGCATCCATGTGGTGCAGCGCCTGTTCGCGGGTAACGGGCAGATCTTCGTCCGAAGCCTGCTCAAACAGTTCAAAGCCCTCGCGTGCATATTCCACGAGGCGTTCCATGCTCCAGCCCCGGCTGGCCGGGATACAAAATCCGAGAACCACACCGGCTATAGTTGCATGCACGCCGGACTTTAGCACCGCCCACCACATGATAAAGCCGATGATCATGTAAGGCGAAAGCTTGTTCACTCCCCGGTAGTTGAGCACCAGCAGGAAAAACATGCAGACCGCCGCAACACCGAGTGCCGCCATACTGATCGATTCGGTATAGAAAAAGGCGATCACCAGTACTGCTATAAGGTCGTCAACCACGGCGATAGCGGTCACAAATACCTTGGCCCAGACCGGCACGCGTGATCCCAGCAGGGCCACCACACCGATCACGAAGGCGATATCCGTGGCAATGGCGATCGCCCAGCCGTCCATAAATTCGGTTCCCCCGTTGAATCCGTAGAAAATGAGTGCCGGAATCAGGGCGCCTCCGAAAGCGGCGACCGCCGGCAGCAGTGCCGATTGCACCGAGGAGAGTTCACCGTATTTCATCTCCCGCTTGATCTCCAGTCCGATCAACAGAAAAAATATGGCCATCAGGCCGTCATTAATCCAGTGGTGCAGCGATTTGTCGATCATCAAATCGGAAAAACCGAGCACAACATGCATTTCCAACAGGTGGTGGTACGCCTCGCCCAGCGGGCTGTTGGCCACAATCAATGCCAGCACCGTTGCCAGCAACAGCATGATACCCGCTGCCGAATCGCGTTTAAAAAAGTCTTGTATCTTGCCTATCGTACTTGTTTCTGCCACGTTAATCTACCCGTTTTGGTTAATGTTCCTGTGTTTGTGTAATTACGGTTCCGTCAATTTCGATTGCCGTTTCATCTTCCGCAGTTCCCGGATATCCTCGATCTCTCCGATAATGGAAAGCTCGTCACCAAGCCTGATTTCGGTATTGCCGTGCGGGATGATGATCTCGTCACCGCGTTTCAGGATTGCAATCAGGCTCTTGCCCGGCAGTTCGATATCCCGAATATTTTTTCCGACAAAGGTATTCGTCATGTCATGATCCTGGACCTCAAGATTGACAAACCGTTCATCGCGCAGCATAATTTCGCGGAGTTCACCCTCATTCTCAGCCTCGAGCCAGCGATCCATAAAATGTGCATTATCGATCATTTCAGCAATATGTGCAAGAATACGGAGATGGGAGCCGGAATGCTTCTCAGAGCTGATCAGGAAGATAAACGCCCTGACCTTCTGGCTGGGATCTTCGGCACTCTGGCTGAGCTGCTCAAAATGATCGGTATCCATGGTGATCCCCTCTTTCATACGTACCAGCACCATCTCCGAATGGATATCCTTTTCCACACGCAGGTGATTCAGTGCCACCCCGCGCCCCATCGGGATCAACCCTGACCGGTTAATGCTGCAAAAGTCCTGGAACAGCTCGTCCCCCTCCATTCCGATCCGCTCGGCCAGCTGTGTCGACACTTTCCGAATGATCTCCCGGTAGGGTGTGCCCGGTTCCAGGTTGTCGATCACCAACGAACGGGCCACCACCTCTTCATACGGGTCTTCCTCCCGAAGTCCCTTTTCCCGCAGGATATTGCGCATTTCGTGTTCCAGCCCGCGATAGCGGCGTTTACCCAACCGGGCGTGTACGTGGTAGAGGGCACCCTCGCGTTCCACCTTTCCAAAAGCGTAGTAGTAGTACCAGCCCACGCTGAACAC
>JAWVZC010000036.1:0-18340 GCA_033722415.1 Balneolaceae bacterium
AGGTAGAGTGAGAAATCGTCAGTGAGCGTCTTCTCATGAAAAATGTCATCGAGCAGTCCCCGGTATCGCTCACCCAGTATAATGTTATGGTGTGCAAGACCCAAATCGAGATAGCGGCGCTTCGTACCGAAATAAATTACAAACAGCGACATGCTGTATTTCATGTTCTCGACTTTTCGGTTTGTATAGATATTTCGCTCTTTTTCGGGAATCATATACCGGTACGTATAAGCGACATCGGCGTTAGAGACCACCTGGTCGGCATAATGTTCTTTCCCGTTTTCCAGCCGAATACCGCTGGCTGATCCGTCATTTACGATTATCTGATCCACTTCGGCGTTGTAATGAAATATTCCCCCCTGTTCTTCAATAAGTGTCACAAGTCCGTTGACGATCGAGCCGGTACCTCCCATAGCGTAATGAACACCCCACTCACGTTCGAGATAGTGGATCATGGCATAAATGGACGTAGTGTCAAACGGGTTGCCGCCGACCAGCAGGGGATGAAACGAAAAACAGCGTCGCAGGAAATCGTCTTCAATAAACTGGGACACATAGCGGTACACTGATTTATAGGACTGAAGCTTGAGTAGATCAGGAATAACCTTGATCATATCCCACAGGCTCAGAAACGGTTGATCGGCCAGTTCGGTAAATCCTTTGTTAAAGATTGCTTTTGTGGTTTGTAAAAACCTGGTGTACCCCTCCTTGTCTTCCGGGTTCCACTTATCAATTTCATCCAGGACAAAATTATGATCCCCGTTATAGTCAAACTTTTTACCTTTGTGATTGAAAATGCGATAATACGGATCACACGGTACCAGTTCGAAGTAATCCTCCCTTTTTTTACCCGCAGCTTCAAATATTTCATCAAACAGGAAAGGAGCGGTGATTACGGTGGGCCCCCCGTCGAAAGTGAACCCGTTGATTTCATAAACATAGGCACGTCCCCCTGGTTTGTCTCTTTTTTCAATAATTTCTACTTCATGACCCTGTGAAAGTAAACGCGATGCGGTTGCCAGTCCACCGAATCCACTGCCGATAACAATAATTTTCTTGGGCATAGCACTGTTATATCAATTTTCGGAATCGGTTTGATAACTAAAAAGAAGTGGTGAGCATTCCGGGCGGAGGCAGAAACTATAACTGCTTCACCAGGGGGCAGGTGAAGGAAAGTACCCGGGATTGACGCAGCCGTAGGTTATGAATTTTCGAGCTGTTTCACGTACCCGTTAAAGCCGTCCCGGGCAAGCTTTTGCCGTTCTTTTTCCGCCTCGCTTTTATCGGTAAATATGCCGTAGTATACTCGAAAAACCTCTTCACCGCTGTTCAGGATATGCTGTTCCACCCGCGCTCCCCGAATATTGTTTGAAATCTCCAGCGCATTTTCTTCCTGCTGGAATGATCCAAGCTGTACGGTGTAGGTGGAAACTTTCAGGTCTTTCTCCTCTATTTCGCGGCTATCGCCTTTTACGAGGTAGAGCTGAACATCGGCCGTACCGGGCCCGATCATCTCAATTTCACGGGCCGCCTTCTTCGAAAGATCGATTATTCGGTTATCCTTGAATGGCCCGCGGTCATTTATACGCACAATGACGGACTTGTCGTTATCGATATTTTCCACCCGTACGAAGGTGTTGAAGGGGAGGGTCCGGTGAGCAGCGGTCAGCGAGTTCATGTTGTAGATCTCCCCGTTGGCCGTCATCTTACCGTGAAAATTCGGGCCGTACCAGCTCGCTACCCCTGTCTCTATCACCCGGTTGAATTCCCCCGTTGGAGGAGATGACGCCTCCCTGCTTACCCGTGAGGTAATGCCGCAGGCACTGAGGAACAGAAGTGTCGTGCCCCAAAGAAGTAATGTCAGGTATCTGTTACGCACTATGCTGTAGACTCATGTTTGTTGTTATGCCGGAATATATTGCCACAATGGCAAATAATCTAGGTTCAGGTGCGTATTACCGCCTAAAATTTGTATCAGGAGCCTTTGATGAATTCGAGATAGTCTCCCGATGGTATCTGTGTAAGAGGGCCGGTTGGACGATTGTAGAGGTATATCCAGGCTTGCAATGTTTGATCTGAATTATCTGATAGCTCTACTGGTCGCAGTTTGCGTAGATAGAGACTGCATTCCGGATCATAGGGATAGTACCCCTCGTATTGATCGAGGGAGGCAAAAACAGATGTCGGTTCCATCAGCCGGTATACCTCTCCCTTGACCGGGTAGCTGGATTCATCCGGTTGGTCGACCACCGCCGGGTACTCCTTTACCAGGTATAAAGCACCATAAAAAACGGCATCGGCGTGGAATTCCGCCCGATCTCTCAATACGTTGTGGGCGGTGTGATTCGCAGCTTTACGAAGCGATCCATAAACAAACAGGTAGTTATTGAGCGTACGTTCAGTCATAAGCAAAAACCTTGCGTGGCAGCAAGTTATAGTATGTTGTCAACCGGTTAATGAACGGGATTCCTGGAGCGTGCTGATACGCTTTTGACCCCGCTTCTTTCCAGCCGGATTCATTATCTGTGTATTACCGGTATAGCAAGTGCATTCATGCTTTCGGAGTTCCTCATTGCCCGGTAAAATCGAGTGCAGTTTTGATTCTGATGCTTCTCCTGGAACAGCAGGATAAACTCAGGATACAACGCCCACAGACTATCGTTGAAGATAATTAAAAGTGAAGTAAGTCCATCAGATACATGTCACTTTTCAGGCAGAATTTGATCCAGGAATTCCGCCTTTGAACGGTCTTTGTAGATCGTGGAACCGGTAACCAGGTATCCCTTCACACCCGAGTCGGTTTCGATTAAAAACAGCGACCGGTCGTCACCGGCACTGGTACCCTGGTCAAAGTGATAAGTGGCGGTTATACTGACCTCTTCGGACGTGAATTGCTCATTTTCTTTTCTTGTGGTCAACTCGTTGTTCACTATCTCAAATGAACGGTCATAGCCATTCTTCTTTACCGATTCGATCGCTTCAGCCAGATCCCTGTACATATCGTACCTTTTTTAGTTGGCATTCGTTGTCAAAACACGAAAACGGCTGGCTGTCGTTCTATTTGGTTGGAGGCCAAATATTCATTTCTCAATACACCATTACCATATGAATCACCGGCGCGTACCGGGTATTTATGAGTCCGTAGACCGGGGCAATTACCTGTTTTTACGGCCTTCAAGACCATAAAATTCCTGCAACCAGCCGTGATATAGCCACCTGGTGCAGATAAGCAATGGCCTGAATAGAGTCTCCAGCAAACAACATCGGTGGTTTTTGGTGAATGCTGCAGGCACTTGTTCTTTGGAATCGTCAGCTGTCGGCGGTTTTCTCTACTCAAACATCGAACATCTCGTAGTTGTCAACCTGAATTTAATTTGTTCATTGAGGCACCATACGGGTACACTGAGATCCTGAAATGCAAAGTTTGCCAGAAATCAGGGAAATTCCCTGTATGCAGTTCCCTCAATACATAATCTGCAACATTGGCCAAAAGTGAATTAACAAACGTCCTGGGAAACCCTGAATAGAGATTGCCGGTAAGACAGGAAAAGGAGAGTGAGCCGAAGATCGGATTCGAACCGACGACCTACGCTTTACGAGAGCGTTGCTCTACCAGCTGAGCTACTTCGGCTTGATCAGAAAGTGTGCAAATATAAGCATTACATCTCTGAGCAAGCAAGCCCTGCGAATCTTTTTAATCAAAATTAGCTTAGTATTCTTCAGTTATATATTTTCGCTTCTGAATTAAATGACTTGCCGATGCAGCATTACGAATTTTTCGGTTCCGTGACATCCATACTGATAGCAACCAATGTGCTGGTTTCCCTCCTTGCACTGTACTGGAATCCGGGGATTATTGACAAGGGGTTCCTGAAACCGTACCGGGTTACCAGGCAACATACCTGGTACGAGCTGTTAACCTCGGGATTCCTGCACGCTAATTTCACACACCTGTTTGTAAACATGTTTACGCTCTACTTTTTTGGGCAGGTGATGGAGCGTGTTATCGGTCCCTATTATTTTACAGGCCTGTTTCTGTCGGGGCTTATCGTTTCGGGTATACCTTCTGTGATCAAGTTCAGGAACAACCCGAATTACGCCACACTCGGGGCCTCGGGTGCTGTTGGGAGTGTCCTGTTTGCCTTTATTTTCCTGTTCCCGATGGAAAATATCTACTTGTTGCTCATACCAATCCCGATTCCTGCGTTTGTAGTCGGTGTTCTATACCTGATCTACAGCATGTACGAAAGCAAGAAAGATGTCGGCAAGATCAATCACGAGGCGCACACGGCGGGTTCTATCTGGGGCATCCTCTATCTGATCCTGTTTGTGCCGAACACCGTCGATCACATCCTTACCGTTTTTGGAATGCTATAAAAAATGCAGCCTGCTACAACGGCAGGCTGCATCACAAACATATGGGAAAGAGCTTGGCAACGGTTACCCGTTGTTAGACCGAAAATCTTCCATGAAATCTACAAGTGCGTCAACACTATCCATGCTGCATGCATTATACATGCTGGCCCGGATACCGCCCACGCTTCGGTGCCCCTTAAGGGAGTAGAGATCTTGTTCCACCGCTTCTTTCAGGAACTTCAGTTCCAGCTTTTCGGAAGGCAGCCGGAAGGTCGCGTTCATAATGGAGCGGGATGCTTTTTCCACGGCGCCGCGGTAGAATTCATCAGCGTCGATGACACTGTATACTTTGTTCGCCTTCTCCCTGTTGAATTGTTCAAACCAGGTCAGTCCCCCCTTGTTCTGGATCCATTCCAGAACGAGGTTGACCATGTAAACATTAAAAGTAGGCGGGGTGTTGAATATTTTGCCAACATGAGTGTCGTACCGCAGGATGGTGGGAACGCCCTCGGTTCGGGCTTTGGCGAGAAAATCTTTCCGGATGATAACCACCGTAACCCCGGCCGGCCCCACATTTTTTTGGGCACCGGCGTAAATAATGCCATATTTGTCAACATCGATCGGTCGAGACAGGAAATCGGAAGAGGCATCGCAAACGAGGGGTACCCCATCCGTTTCAGGTTCGTTCGGAAATTGTGTTCCCGCTACGGTGTTGTTGGAGGTGAAATGGACATATTGCGGGTTGTCGCTGAATGTTAGCTCCTTCTGCGTTGGTACCCGGTCATAGTTTCCTTTTGCACTGCTGAAGGGGACGTGCACATTCCCGAATTTTTTGGCTTCGGTAATGGCTTTATCGGACCAGCGACCGGTGTCAATATAATCGGCTGTCTGGTCTTTTTCGAGAAAGTTAAACGGGGCCATCATGAATTGGCTGCTGGCACCGCCCTGAAGGAACATAATTTCAAATTTGTCGCCAAGTCCCAGCAGGTCGCGCAGCCGCTGCTTCGCCTGCTGGTCAATTTGCTCATATTCGGCACTGCGGTGGCTCAGTTCCATAATGGATCGTCCGGTGCCCTGGTAATCAGTAAGCTCCTCTTTGGCGTGTTCTATCACTTCCAGAGGAAGTGTGGCAGGTCCTGCGCTTAAGTTGTGTACTCGTTTCATCGTGTTATTGGTTGTCAGTTGTGGGATTAAAAAGTGTGAATAAGTAAACCGGATCGCAGTTTCGGTTCAAACCAGGTTGATTTTGGCGGCATCAGAAGCCCTTCATCGGAAACGTCAACCAGCTCCGCGATATCGGTGGGAAACATGCTGATCGCCAGGGCGGCCTCTCCGTTGTCAACAAGCCGTTCCAGTTCTTCCGTGCCCCGGATCCCACCAACGAACGAGATATTTTCATCGCGTCGCTGATCCGTAATTCCGAGCATCGGTTCCAGGATAAATTCTTGTAGGCGGTGAACATCCAGGGACTCCACACTGTTGGCATCAGGGATTTCCGGGAGGGTCAGCCCATACCAGTTGCCCGCTGCATAAAGTGAAATTTCCCCCTTGGCCGCCGGCGTGGAATCGGCATGTTCCGTGAGATCAAATGTTTCGTTGAGATCCTCCAGAAACGATTCCGGGATATCATAAATAATCCTGTTGTAGGCCAGGATCTCCATCTCGTCCATCGGGAACAGTACAGCCGGGAAAAAATTATACTCCTCCTCACCCGTGTGGTGTTCATTGAGTTTCTTCATCTGCGCGGCTGCCCGCGAGGCACTTTTACAGCGATGATGACCGTCTGCAATATAAAGATGAGGAATGTGTGCAAAAGCATCTACAAATTCACCGGCCTTCTCTACTTTCCAAATCGTATGTCGAATGCCGTCGTCAGCGGTAAAATCGTATAAAGGGTCCGAGTTCTCCATACTCTCCGCAATGCGATTCGAAATGCCCTCGGAATCCTTGAATGTCATCATAACTGGTTCGGCATGGGCCGATTGCGTGAGGATATGCCGGGTTCGGTCATCCTCTTTATCGGGTCGGGTAAGCTCATGTTTCAGGATGACTTCATTGTCATAGTCTTCGACACTGACACAGGTAAAAAGCCCCGTCTGGGAACGACCTTCACGGATCAGGCGATAGATGTATACCGCCTCGTTTTCCTCCCGGATCATAAGATCCGAGTCCAGAATTCGTGCCAGGTTTTCAGCGCCTTTTTCGTAGACGCGGTCCTCGTTGTATTTTGTGCCTTCCGGCAGATCAATTTCAGGGCGAATGACGTGCAGAAAGCTATCGGGTTTGCCCTCGGCCAGGGAACGTGCCTCTTCGGTATTGATAACGTCGTAGGGCACGCATGCTACTTCATTAAGTTTTTCCTGGCGTGGGCGCCAGGCTTTAAAGGGATGTATAACAGCCATAACAACGGGATAAACAGTGTAAAATTTTGAGGGTCAAACTTACGTTGGACAATCCAATTAATAAAGAAATAAATCACACAAAAATGACGGCTTACAAAATAGGCTAAAAGCCGTTATTTTCCAGCAAATGTTAACCAAATATAACGCGAGGTATGGATCTGAACGACCTGGACATCAACAGTGAAAATATGTCTGAAGAGCAGCAGAATCAGCTGTTGTTTATGATGCTGGTACAGCAGCACCAGCAGATTGCCATGATGGGCATGGGTAAGATCAAGAATCCTTCCACCGATAAAGTGGAGCGAGAGATGTCGTCGGCCAAGTTTGCCATCGACACGCTGCTGATGCTGAAGGAGTTCACCAAAGGAAATCTGCCGAAAGAGTTAAAAAGCTACCTGGATCAGACCCTGAACAACCTGCGGATCAATTATGCCGAGGAGAAGGAGAAAGATGAGGCGGCCACAGAAAACGGGGAAGCGGATCAGGAACAGGAGTAACCGAAACCAACCAGTCAACGGAGAACCATGAAAATTGTACCCATCACGGCCGCCGGCGGTGTGTTGTTCCGGCAAGGCGCGGGAGAGACTGAAGTGCTGCTCATCTTTCGGAGAGGAGTATGGGATCTGCCAAAGGGAAAGCTGGAAGGGGAAGAGTCGATCGTTGAGTGTGCACAGCGCGAGGTTTCGGAAGAGGTGGGAGCCCCCTGGCCGGAAGTGACTGCCAAGCTGACCAAAACATACCATGAGTACGAGGAAGATGGACGTCAAATTGGCAAAACCACCCACTGGTATGCCATGCAGATTCCTCGTGATCATGAACTGAAGCCAGAAGGGGATGAGGGAATAACGAAACTGGAGTGGATGCCAATTTCTGCAGCGATAGAAAACGTGGGATTTGAAAACCTTCGCGACGTGCTGACTGTACTGGAAGGACACCTGCAGGACAGGGACGTCTAAAAAGATACCGGCAGTCCCGGGCAAACCTGTGGGAATTTGCCGAGCCTGCCGGATTTTTGGGGTAGTAACCCGATCACAGGGAACATGTGGTTACATCACATCCTGTAGCTTGAAGCGTATAGGCAGTGTATATTGTACCCGCACCGGTTCACCGCGCTGCTTGCCCGGAGTAAATTCGGCGTACTCCTTAACTACGCGCAGCGCTTCCTCGTCGCACCCACCCCCGATACCGCGAATAACCTGGGGGTTTTCAACCTCGCCATGTTTGTTGATGATGAACTGTACCATAACCAGTCCCTCGATACCCGCCTGACGTGCCTTTTCGGGATACTCAATATGTTGGTGCAGGCTTTCAAGTCCGCCCATAAGTTCAGGCATCTGCTCGACGACTACGAAGAAATTTTCCTCTTGTTCTTCCTCTTTTTGCTCCTCTTTGGGGGGAGGCGGAAGTTCCAGCTGTTCCGAGATGTTGAGCTCGGCATCAATATTGATGATCTCCTCACCAATTATTTCGTCATTGGGAACCGCAACCGGAACCGGAGGGCGTGGTACACTGGGAGGTTTTACATCCTGTTTGGTGTTGACAATCTCCTCCATTTTGATGCTCTCCTGCTTTTCGACCGGTGTAAATTCTTTCTGTCGGGTTGATTTCGAGCTTGGTAGACACCAGCATCAGTGACAGGGAAAGGATGAGGCCGATTTCGAGAAAGATGGTATAGTACGATTTGAGGTCCGCTTTTTTGTTTTTAAACGTGTTCATGGGAACCTCCTTCCCGGAAATATTGAATAATTAAATAAAAGATAATACGATCTTTTATTCTTCTGTTACAAGAATACCAAACGTTTATCAAGATAAAGTGAAGAGGGAACGAAGGGCATAAATAAAAAAGGCGCGACCCTCAACGGATCGCGCCTGAAGAAAATGGTACTTTTATCGCTGTTAATTCTGCAGCTTAAATACTACCGGCAGGCTGTACTGCACGCGTACGGGATTGCCGCGCTGCCGTCCAGGCTCAAACTCAGCCTGTTTTACACAACGAAGCGCTTCCTTGTCAGCTCCGCCGCCAATGCCGCGGACTACTCTCGGGTCTTCAACATTTCCCTGTTCATTGACGATAAACTGAACGATTACACGACCTTCGATACCTGCTTTACGGGCCATTTCGGGATATTCAACACATCCCTGAAGTTTAGCAAGGCCGCCTTTGAGTTTCGGCATCTGTTCCACCACAACGAAAAAGTCTTCCTCTTCCTCTTCCTTGTCGTCGGGGGGCGGAGGCATTTCAAGTTTTTCCTGCAGGTTCAGGTCGGCATTGATATCCAGCACCTGGTCCTCCACTACTTCGTCATTGGGTACTTCAACCGGCACGGGTGGTCGCGGCGGGGGAGGTGGTTTTTCCTGATGTTTTGTTTGTACGATCTCCTCCATTTTTACGACTTCCTGTTCTTCGGTGAGATCAACGTCTTTTTGTTTTTGGGTAAGATCCAGCTTCATTGCCACCAAAAAGATAATCAATACAACGACAAGACCGGCCTCCAGAAAAACTGTATAGTATTTCCGCAAGTCGGACTTTGGTTTTTTGCGATCTGTTCGCATGTGAACCTCCGTTTTCGGGCAGTTAGAATTCTCTTCGCACGTTTATGTGTATAAACATTGCCAATATATACATTTACGAACATTATTAAAACCAGATTACGGAGAACGTAGTTCCAAAAAAAAGGTGTGTTCGGTATCAGCGAACACACCTTAGGGATTAAAACTCAACAAGGGAATGTTGAGTTTAGGGGAAAATAAGGGAACAAGAATTATAAACTGTTACTGGTAAGATTATAGATTACGGGAACGGTAAATTGTACTCTTACGGGATTACCGCGCTGTCTGCCGGGAATGAAATCCGCGTTTTGAACGCAGCGGATCGCCTCCTTGTCGGCACCGGCTCCAATACCTCTTACGACCTGGGGATCTTCGACACCGCCCTCTTCGTTGACGATGAATTGAACGATTACCCGGCCTTCGATTCCGGCTCGACGAGCTTTTTCGGGATAATTAACGCACTGCTGGATTGAGGCAAGCCCTCCTTTGAGCTGTGGCATCTGCTCGACCACTACAAAGAAGTCCTCTTCCTCCTCCTCCATGGCGGGCGGAGGCGGTGTTTCGAGTTTCTCATCCAGGTTCAGCTCGGCGTTGATATCGATGATTTGATCTTCTACGATCTCGTCATTCGGTACTTCAACCGGTACGGGAGGTCGCGGCGGGGGAGGAGGTTTTTCCTGGTGTTTGGTTTGTACGATCTCCTCCATCTTCACGACTTCCTGCTCTTCCGTCAGATCGACGTTGGACTGTTCGCCTTGAAAATCTACTTTCGTGGCGGCCAGAAATATGAGCATAACTACGATTAATCCGCTTTGCAGAATAATCGGGTAGTACGTACGAAGATCGGATTCGGGTTTTTTCCGTTCTGTTCGCATTGTGGTTAGGGTTTGGGATTGTGATTGGGATGATAACGTGTGTTGGGATTTAACGAGCCTTGCCTTAACAAGACTGCTGTTAAATTATTTCGGTAAAACTAGAATGTCAACTTAAATAATTATTAAATTTAAATTATTTAATTAATTAAGTTAAGTAATTGTTAAGATAGGATAAATAAAAATCAGATACACATAACTTGCTTGTATCGGGTTGATAAGTCGGATCTATCTGCACTTGAAAATGGGTTCAACGCCTGTTAAATCAATTATTACTTTGGTCTAAAATGATTGTAAACCAAAGCTGTCTTTCATTGGATCAGCGGAAGAAAGGGGGTTAGTATAAATTTATGATGAAGAACCGCGGGAGGGTGGGGTTATGACACAAAGATTTAACACTGGCTTAACATTGTCCGGTGTTTGGTCCCCTCTTTGTCGACAGCCGGTAAACGGCGTCATGCCGGCAAGATGTGTGAACAGGGGACGGGCCGGGAGGATGATATGAGAAACGAGATTCCGAGGTTCAATGACAGTGACGCAGATTATTCCGTGTTTAGAAAAAGGTGCAGCCCGCTCTGGCAGGCTGCACCGGAAAAAAGCTAATTCTGCAGTTTAAACACGATTGGAAGACTGTATTGTACGCGCACCGGTTTTCCGCGTTGCCTGCCCGGTTTGAATTTGGCTTCTTTTACTGCTCGGAGGGCTTCTTCATCGCACCCGCCTCCAATGCCGCGTACCACGCGGGGAGACTCAACATTACCCTCCTCGTTTACGATAAACTGGATGATAACGCGTCCTTCAATACCCGCTTTGCGGGCCATTTCGGGATAACGCACTTTCTGTTGCAGGCTGGCCAGACCGCCAATCAGCTCAGGCATATTCTCCACAACGACGAAGAAATTTTCCTCCTCTTCGTCTCCGCCGTCATCGGGCGGCGGTGGCATATCGAGCGGGGCGTCCAGGTCAAGTTCTGCATCCAGGTTAATAATCTGATCTTCAAGGACTTCGTCATTCGGAACCTCGACGGGTACCGGCGGACGCGGTGGGGGTGGGGGTTTCTCGATCTGTTTGGTTTGAACGACTTCTTCCATCTCCACCACCTCCTGCTCTTCGGTAAGATCCACATCCTTTACATCCGAACGGAAATCGATCTTGACCGCCGCGATACAGGCGGCAAGGGTTACAATTAAACCGAGCTGCAGCAATACGGTATAGTACTTGCGCAGGTCGGCGCTGGGTTTTTTTCTGTTAGACATTTAATTAAGCGGTTTTGGGTTGATCCTGAAATGTAAACTCACCCAAAATATCATTTTATGGAAACCATGCAAGCGGAATTGCAATAATTTAATGCCTGCTGCCGCATTGTATGCAAAATTTTACAATTACTGCTCACTATCCGGTTGAACAAACAGTTTGAGCAGGACAATGGCGCCCACAGCGCCAAGTGAATCGACACAGAAATCGATCAGGTTGCCATGGCGATTTATCGGCAGTATATACTGCAACAGTTCAATCAGGCCGCCGAAAATGATACCCAGGGAAAATATTTTCCACAGGTTTGTTCGCCCGGGATAGCGGACCATGCTATAGAGTCCCAGGAAAAAGGTCCAGCTCCCGAAAAGCAGCAGGTGTCCAAGCTTGTCGTATGACCAAATTCGGCTTTTGGATAAGTAATCGGCCGGAATAAGCGTAAGTAGGATGGCGGAGATCGTGATCGCCGAAAGGCACCAAAGCAGTAGTTTCGGGTGCTGCGTCAAGTAGCGTGTAACTCGTTGTATCATATCAGGTCATTAGGCTCGGGATGCCGGTGATTGTTGTCGATGAATTCTCCTTTTACTTTATCATAGCCATCTAGCAGTCCCAGTGCCGCGCTTTCAGCCGCTGGCGAGCCCATTGCCCAGTACGCCCCGATTTTGCCGGCCAGGACATCCCCGAAACCGGCCCGGGCGAAAATACGGGTATCGTAACCGGTTAAGAGGGTATCGCCGCCGGGAGTTCCAACAACGGCCGGGTATCCCTTTGACACCATCGTTACCTCCTTATTCGTGCTCAAAGCTCGAACCGCCTGCAGGCGTTCACTTCCGCTGGAAAAATCGTCTGTTGTCAGTCTCGACAGTTCCCCGGGATGCGGGGTCAATATCCACTCGGCCCCCTCCGGTTTTTGCCAGGAGTTATCCTGTGCAAGGCACCAAAGCCCGTCGGCATCGATCAGCAGGTGGCCGTCAAACCTGTCGAAAAAAGAGCTGGCAAACGAACGGGTCGAGGCATCCCTGCCTATGCCGGGCCCGAACAGGACAGTGCCGCGTTTCTCTTCGACCGTTTCCAGAACCTCCTCCAAATGTTCCTCCTTGAAGCAGGGATCTGCCGGGGAGCCCACCGGTTTTTTGATTATCTGGGGAAGCGTATTTTCAAAAACCTGCAGTATTCCCCGGGGACAGACTACTATCACCGCCCCGATGCCTTCGGCCCAGGCACTCCGGGCACTCATAATGGCGGCACCCGTGAGTCCCTCGGAACCTGCTATGATATACAGGATGCCCGCCTCATATTTATGTGTCGAGGGGCCGTATTCCGGTTTGGGAACCCATGATCGATCCAGCAGGTAACTGTTGCACTGTTTCAGATAGTAGGGAAACGGTAGTTCAAACAGCCGGATATCCCCGCAGTGTTCGGGACCGTTTTCCAGATAAAACCCGATTTTAAGTGTCCCGAAGCTGAAGGTCACCGAGGCGTGTATCGCCTCTCCCATGATCTGGCCGGAATCAGCGTGAAGCCCTGTCGGGATATCGACGGCGTACACGGGATGACCTGACTGGCTGGCCCACCGCACAGCGTTGATGTAGTCCCCCCGCAAATTGCTGTCCAGGCCGGTGCCCAGCATGCCGTCTACAATGAAATCTACGGTATCTACCCTCGTTTCCTGAAACTCATTCCATGACTCAAAATGAACGATATCAGCAGCAGAGGAATCGAATTCGGCAATTTTTTTCAGCAGGGACCAGTTTTTCTCCGCATCGGTGGATAGGTCCCCGGTACCGCTGATAAATACCAATGTGGCCGGATGTCCGTGCTGTACCAGGTAGCGGGCCATTACAAGGGCATCTCCGGCGTTGTTTCCCTTTCCGCAAAGGTAGATCCCGTGTGATTGTGGTGACAGGTCATTGAGCAGTTCCTTGGCGGCTGAGCTGCCCGCCACCTCCATCAGGGTATACCCGTCGATCCCGAAATCCTCGATCGTAGAACGGTCCATCTGCTGCGATTGGGCCGCCGTGCAGAGAAAATGACTGTGGGGTATTCTAAAAGCGCTCATAATGAATTCCAGAAGTAGAACATTATCATAATCTCCAGCGTGGTAAAGAAAATGCCCGCGGTGGCACCGCCCACCAGCTCCGGGATGGAGTGAATTTTGAGGTGATAACGGGACCACATCATTACGGGTAAAAGTATCAAAAGCATCAATAAGGAAAAAACGAGGGCGGGGTATTGATACATACCCATATTCCAGTTGTAATAGGTGAGCAGAATGATGCCCCCGCTGGCCACAGAGGCGGAATGAATGCTTACTTTCCACTTGCGGTTCAGCAGGTACCCGATAACCGGGTTGATAAAAAAGACAGCCGACACCAGCGTCAGGAAGGGGCGGTGGAGGTAGAAAAAGATCCCGAGAATGAGGCTGCCGATGGTTGAACTGGCAATCCCAAGAAGGTACAGTTTGTTCCGCGATCTCCTGTTCGGCAGGTCCAGCGACTCGATATTGCCGTTTCTCAACATCAGGAGGGCACTCAACAGCGGAAAAGCGGTGTAAAACAGCAGGGATAATCCAACAAGCCACCACAATTCCACCCCGGAAACATCATTAAGCAACCCGATAAAGATAAAGGTAAACGGGGGGATAAAGAGCGGATTCGCAAGGTCGGAGATCCAGCGGGCTGCCTTCTGAACCGGTAATGAATATACCTCTTCTGTAGCCATACTTTTTGTGTACGAATTCACTGGTTAATACGCACGGGCAAACAGGACCCGCTGTTTTGAGGGGTTGCCGGTGACCATGCATTCCCCGGGTTCACCCTCTTTCAGTGGAATACAACGAATGGTCGCCTTGGTTTCTTCTTTTATTTTTTCTTCGGTTTCAGCAGTTCCATCCCAGTGGGCATAAATAAAGCCGCCCTCCTGGTCCAGTACCTCTCTGAATTTATCATAACTGTCTACCGTCGTGGTCTTTTCATCACGCCGTTTCCGCGCTGACTGGAACAGGTCCTGCTGAATTGTTTGCAGCAGGTTGTCTATGCGTGCTGCAAGGCCGTCACGGTCTACGATATGTTTATCGAGCGTGTCACGCCGGGCCAGTTCAACATTACGATTCTTCAGATCCCGCGGACCCACGGCGATACGCAGGGGGATACCGGCCGTTTCGTGCTCATTGAATTTCCAGCCGGGATTGTAGTTTTCACGGTCATCCAGTTTCACTCTGATGTCCAGTTCGTTCAGGTCCTGTTCAATAGTTTCGGCATATTCCAGTACGTTTGCCTTCTGCTCGTCACTGCGCCAGATCGGGACGATAACCACCTGGGTGGGAGCCAGCTTTGGGGGAATGATCAACCCCTGGTCATCCGAATGGGTCATAATCAGTCCTCCTATTAATCGTGTGGAAACACCCCAGCTTGTGGCCCAGACGAATTTGTGCTCCCCGTCCTGGTCCTGGAATTTCACGTCAAAGGCCTTTGCAAAATTTTGCCCCAGGAAGTGCGAGGTACCGGCCTGCAGCGCCTTGTTATCCTGCATAAGTGCTTCGATACAGTAGGTTTCAACGGCACCGGCAAACCGCTCCGACTCGGTTTTCACCCCCTTGATTACCGGCATCGCCATATAGTCTTCGGCAAAGCGGCGGTAAACCTCCAGCATCTGCTCGGTCTCTTCAATCGCCTCCTGTTTTGTGGCGTGGGCGGTGTGCCCCTCCTGCCAGAGAAATTCCATGGTGCGCAGGAACAGGCGGGTGCGCATTTCCCAGCGAACCACATTGGCCCACTGATTGATCAATATCGGCAGATCGCGGTACGACTGGATCCAGTTGCGGTAGGCATCCCAGATAATGGTTTCGGATGTAGGTCGAACAATAAGCTCCTCCTCGAGGCGCGATTCGGGATCCACCTCCACGCCGCCGTCGGCACTTTTCAGCCGGCTGTGGGTGACGACCGCGCACTCCTTGGCAAACCCTTCCACGTGCTGTGCCTCTTTTGACAGGAAGGATTTTGGGATAAACAGCGGGAAATAGGCGTTTTCATGACCGGTTTCCTTAAACATGGAATCCAGAGCCTGCTTCATATTTTCCCACAGGGCGAAACCGTTCGGTCGGATTACCATGGAGCCGCGGACCGGGGAGTGATCGGCCAGTTTGGCTTCACGTATGACGTCCTGGTACCATTGTGAATAATCTTCGTCCCTGTTTGTGATTTTCTTTGCCATGAGAAACGCTGTCAGGTATTGTTAATAGTTGCCGTTTTATGAAGACTGCTAAAATAACGCGAAAAAGAGGAGGCTCAAAGCGAAAGGCCCGTTTAAATTCCAGGGGCTTGTCGGCCGGCGGAAGAAGCGCTTTTCCCCACGGTGTCCCTGTGACGTGCACCCAAGAACGCAGGGCCGGAGGTTCACACTCCACGATTCACTTCAATTTTACCATTCCTCCATTCGATTTCGGCAGGCTCCTCTTCGTTGAACCGGTCAGCGCTGCGTATCCATTGTTCACCCTGCCACACCCTGGCAAACCCCTTTTCGAGCGGGGCGTTCGGGTTGCGATTCTCGAGTCGGTGACGGAGCTCGGTGAGCTGTTGGCGTTTTTTGTAAAAGAGCACTTCCCGCCGGTGCCGCAGGCGCTCGACTAGGCTTTTCACCCGTTCATGGCTGTTGACAACTTTCTCCCTGATCGCCAGCAGGGCGTGTGAGCTGACCAGTTGCCGCACCCGCTCTTTCTGCTCTTCGATGCGCCCGGTAACCCGCTCCTCAAGGCGGGTGCTAAGATCATCAACATACATGCGGTACTCGTTAATATCCGGAGTGGCGACAATGGCAGCCTGGGTGGGAGTGGCGGCCCGGGCGTCGGCCACAAAATCGGAAATACTAAAGTCGACTTCATGCCCGACAGCACTGACGACAGGGATACGGCAGTTGAAGAGGGCACGGGCCACGGCTTCCTCGTTAAAAGGCCAGAGATCCTCCAACGATCCCCCGCCCCGTCCGACAATCAACAGGTCTACATTCTGTTCCCGCGAAAACCAGTTGATCGCCCTTACCAGCTCCGGTGCAGCGTTTACACCCTGTACGCTGGCATGATGCAGCAACACCCGGGCAACCGGCCATCGCCGTTCAAGCGTGTCGCGGATGTCATGAAAGGCCGCCCCGGTTTCCGAGGTTATGACACCGATCCGCTGCGGGAATTTGGGCAGCGGTTTCTTGTGCTCCTCGCTAAAGAGGCCCTCCTCCATCAGTTTTGCTTTTAATTTTTCAAACGCCTCCTGCAGTGCCCCAATCCCCGCCTGCTCCACCGACTGCACAATCAGCTGGTACTTGCCGTGCGGCGGATATACCTGGATATCACCGCGTGCAATAACTTGCTGGCCGTCAACAACCGGTTCCGAACCCATACGCTGTACTATACCTCTCCAGATGACACATGAAAGCTGGGCATCTTCATCCTTGAGGGTAAAATAGGTATGACCCCGGGCGCTGGTACTGGCGTTGCTGATCTCTCCCTCCACCTTGATATCGATAAAATTGCCTTCCAGCACACGTTTGATATCATCCGTGAGTTCCGATACTGAGACTACAGACGGCGTGAAAAGCTCGGATTGTGACATAATCAGCTTGAAAGGTTCACTTGCCAGCGTTATCGGTGAGCAGCCTGAAAAACCGGCTGCCCGAAGCTGGTGGGCGGACGCGAAGTTGAAAATTAAATTACAGAAAATCGCAATGTTAATATCGGCAAAAATAGAACCAAACGGTGTAACTTCTGCCCGTTATTGAATTCATTGTAAAACACGTATATTTGCCAACAAAAATAAAGGAAAGTCTCAATGAGTTTTACGCCTGATGTACTGTTGCAAAATGTCACTCCCGTTGGCCCCGGCCATAGCGGGGAAGATACCCTGGATATCAGGATACGCGGCGGAAAGATAGCTGAGATCGGTCGCAACCTTGCTGACAACGGCAATGAACCGGCGTACGATTTTGACGGAGCCTACCTGTCACCGGGCTGGATGGATATGCATGTGCACTTCCGGGAACCCGGGAATGAGCACAAGGAAACGATTGAGACCGGTTGCCGGGCCGCGGCATTTGGCGGGTTTACCGAGGTAGCCTGTATGCCGAACACCAATCCACCGATCCATACGCGGGATGTAGTGGAATTTATCAAAAACAAGGCGGAGCACCTTCCGGTGGAGGTGCATCCCATCGGCTGTGTTTCTAAGGAACGGAAAGGGAAATCGATCGCAGAAATGGCCGACATGCAGGAGGGCGGGGCCGTGGCATTCAGCGACGACGGCGATCCGGTGTCGAATGCCCAGCTTATGCGGGTTGCCCTGGAATATTCATCCATGCTGGGGGTCCCGATCATCAATCATGAAGAAGATCTGAAACTTTCGCGACCGGGTCATATGCATGAAGGCAAGGTATCAACCCGCCTGGGCCTGGACGGCACACCGGGCATCGCCGAAGAGGTGATGATTGCACGCGACCTGCTGCTGGCCGGGTTTACGGGCGGGCATATCCATGTGGCCCACATTAGTACAGCCCGGGGAGTGGAACTGGTGCGCCGCGCCAAAGCGGACGGAATACACGTTACTGCCGAAGTTTGCCCGCACCATTTTGATCTGACTGACCAGGAGATTGAAAAACGCGATTTTGATACCAACTGTAAGATGCACCCGCCGCTCAGAACCGAAGAGGATGTGGCGGCTATGGCAGAAGGGCTGGCTGACGGTACCATCGATGTGATCTGTACCGATCACGCACCCCACGCAATCGAGGAGAAAGAGGTGGAGTTTATCTATGCGCCCAACGGCATTATCGGGCTGGAGACTGCCTGGGGGGTAAGCGTTCGCAGGCTGCTGAAATCTGGTAAACTGGAACTTGACGATCTGGTGGAAAAACTGGCCGTCAATCCGC
>JAWVZC010000037.1:0-18224 GCA_033722415.1 Balneolaceae bacterium
AGCCCGTTGTCGGCCAGTTCCCGGTAGGTTTCGGGATGCCGGTTAATCCAGTTGATGAGCACCGGAATCCACAGAGCATATGTTTTTCCGCTGCCGGTCGGTGCTTTCAACAGGCCGTTTTTCCCGGAAAGAAATGCCGACCATACCTGGCGCTGGTAATCGAACGGTTTCCACCCGCGGTCTTCGAACCAGGCTTCCACTATCGGTAATCCGGGTGTTGGGTTGCTCATATCTCCTGCTGCAGATCTGCGTTTCACGTGGTACCTAACGAAGAACGGGGAAATATAATTTATTCGCTACCAAAATTTCCGGCAAAGCATATGCGCGCTTCAAATGGATTTGATTTACTCCTCCAACTCAATTATCTATGGGACTGGATTTAATGGGATTTCCGGCCGATCGGATGATACGGTCGACGCCCCGAGCGGAACGAAACAATACATTACGGGATGGAAAAGAAAGAACACCTGGAAGGATACTGGAGGGCCAACCTGAAGTATGTGGCCATCTTGTTATCGATTTGGTTTATCGTGTCATTCGGCTTTGGAATACTGCTGGTGGAACCGCTAAACAGTATAACCATCGGCGGATTTGAACTGGGGTTTTGGTTTGCCCAGCAGGGATCCATCTATGTGTTTGTAATCCTGATCTTCGTGTACGTCTGGCTGATGAACCGGCTCGACAAAAAATTCGATGTCCATGAAGATTGACCGGGAGAGCCATACTCTTTTATTCACATACCCTCTGAACATGCCAACAGGAAACTAGCGAAAAGCAGGTAATTTTATGGGAATTCAGGGATGGACCTATTTACTGGTGGGAATCACGTTTGCGGTTTATGTCGGCATTGCCATCTGGTCGCGGGCCGCTTCAACCAGTGATTTTTACATTGCGGGTACCCGGGTCGGACCGCTGGCTAACGGGATGGCCACGGCGGCGGACTGGATGTCGGCGGCATCATTCATATCGATGGCGGGACTGATATCGTTTATGGGGTACGACGGGGCCGTCTACCTGATGGGGTGGACCGGGGGATACGTCCTGCTGGCCCTGCTCCTGGCGCCCTACCTTCGCAAATTCGGAAAATTTACGGTACCCGACTTTATCGGTGATCGCTACTATTCCAATTTCGCGCGAACCGTGGCGGTCATTTGTGCCGTCATAGTTTCATTTACCTATGTAGCGGGACAGATGCGCGGGGTCGGGGTGGTATTTGCCCGGTTCCTGGAAGTTCCGGTTAACGTCGGGGTTTACATCGGCATGCTGATCGTATTCTTTTACGCGGTTCTGGGCGGAATGAAAGGGATCACCTACACGCAGGTGGCCCAATACTGCATCCTCATTTTTGCATTTATGGTACCCGCATTTTTTATCTCGTTCCAGCTGACCGGGGTTTTTCTTCCGCAGGTGGGGTTTGGCAGCACCATGGCCGATAGTTCCACCTACCTGCTGGAAAAACTGAATCAGCTCAACACCGATCTCGGGTTTTCCGAGTACACCTCCGGCAGCCGGCCGATGATCGACGTGTTTGCCATTACTCTGGCCCTTATGATCGGAACCGCCGGGCTCCCGCACGTGATTGTCCGCTTCTTTACGGTGCCGAAAGTACGCGATGCCCGTAAATCGGTCGGATATGCCCTGCTGTTTATCGCTATTCTCTATACCACGGCCCCTGCGATCGCCGCGTTTGCCAGGGTAAACATGATTCAGACGGTATCAAATACCGAGTACGCTGAAGTCCCCACCTGGTTCAGCAAGTGGGAACAGACCGGCCTGATTGAGTTTGACGACAAGAACGGGGATGGGCGTATTCAGTACGTGGCCAACGAGGATGCCAACGAACTGACCGTGGATCGCGATATCATGGTACTGGCCAATCCCGAGATTGCCAACCTGCCCAGCTGGGTGGTGGGGCTGGTAGCCGCCGGTGGACTTGCCGCGGCACTCTCTACAGCGGCGGGTCTGCTGCTCGTGATCTCCACCAGCATCTCGCACGATCTGATCAAAAAACAGATATACCCGTCCATTTCTGAAAAGATGGAACTTGTTTGGGCCCGGATCGCCGCAGGGTTCGCGGTAGTAGTAGCCGGGTATTTCGGGATTAATCCGCCGGGATTTGTCGCCGCTACGGTGGCGCTGGCATTCGGCCTGGCGGCCGCCTCCTTCTTCCCGGCCATATTGCTGGGCATTTTTGACAAGCGGATGAACCGGCAGGGGGCCATAACCGGCATGGTGGTCGGCATTCTCCTGATGCTCTTCTACATGATCAAGTACAAGCTGGGAGGTTTTGGCGGGGGCACCGAAGATGATTGGTGGTTCGGTATATCTCCCGAGGGGTTCGGAACGATTGCTGGGCACGTTAACCTCGTAATCGCTTTTACCATATCCAGGGTGACTGCGGAACCGCCCGAAGAGGTCCAGGAAATCGTGGATGAAATTCGCTATCCGGCCCCGGTGGTAAAAGGATTTGAAGAGGAAGACCGGGAACCGGACAGTGATACCCCGGAAGCGTCAGAGGAATAATGGAAACGCACTCGTAAAACCGATCTGATATCGGCCTGCTGCATGAGCTTGATAAAACTGTCTTCCCTGATCAGAAACAGGAATTTAGCACTTGATTCTGATTTCAAATTAATTAACATACGGGAACCGGCACGAAAAAAAAATTCTAATTGTAACAAAGGGATGAATTTATGTGGTTGAACATCAAATCTTTTGAGGAATACAAGAAGGTATATGACGAGAGTGTGAAAGATCCCGAGTCGTTCTGGGAACACGAGGCGGGTACCTTCTACTGGCGTAAGCGATGGGATGAAACATTCAGCGGCAGTTTTGAAGAGGGTAACGTAAAATGGTTTGAGGGAGGCAAGCTGAATATCACCGAGAACTGTCTCGATCGCCACCTGAGTACCATCGGGAACAAGCCTGCGTTTATATTTGAACCGAACCACCCCGACTCCTTCCGGCGAACAATTACATATCGCCAGCTCCATGAGGATGTTTGTCGGTTCGCGAACGTGCTGCAGGAGCAGGGGATCCGCAAGGGTGATCGCGTGGCCATCTACATGGCGATGACCCCGGAACTGGCTATTGCCGCCCTTGCCTGTGCCCGTATCGGGGCCGTGCACTCCATTGTATTTGCCGGTTTCTCGGCACAGTCACTGGCAGAACGGATCCAGGATTGCGACGCCAAAATGCTGATTACCAACGACGGACTGCGCCGAGGCGACAAACACGTTCCCTTGAAAGATATTTCCGATGAGGCACTGGTGGAGTGCCCGTCGGTGGACAAGGTGATCGTCTGCCAGCGCACCAACCGTGAGATCGACTGGGTGGAGGGGCGCGATAACTGGTGGCACATGCTGATCCGCAATGCCTCCAAGGAGCACAAGGCCGTGGAGATGAATGCGGAAGATCCGCTCTTTATCCTCTATACCTCCGGTTCCACCGGCAAGCCGAAGGGACAGGTTCACACCTGCGGCGGGTATATGGTCTACGTCAGTTACACAATGCGCAACGTATTCCAGGTTGAGGAGAACGATGTCTACTGGTGTACAGCTGATGCCGGATGGATCACGGGACACTCTTACGTTACCTATGGTCCGCTACTGAACGGGAATACCAGTATTATTTTCGAGGGAACCCCGACCTATCCGGATCCCGGCCGTTTCTGGGAGGTGTGCGAAAAGTATAATGTCACCCATTTCTACACGGCTCCCACGGCGATCCGGGCCCTGATGAAAGAGGATATCGAATACGTCAACAAGTACGACCTCAGCTCGCTGAAAGTGCTCGGTACCGTGGGCGAGCCGATCAACGAAGAAGCCTGGCACTGGTACCACGACAAGATCGGAAACGGGGAATGTCCCATCGTGGATACCTGGTGGCAAACAGAGACCGGCGGAATCATGATTTCGCCGTTGGCCGGTATCACGCCAACCAAGCCGGGATACGCCACGCTGCCGCTGCCGGGTATCCAGCCTGCGCTCGTGGATGAAAACGGCAAAGAGATCGAAGGCAACGGTGTGCAGGGCAACCTGGTCATCAAACACCCCTGGCCCGGAATGACCCGCGGCATCTGGGGTGACCAGGAGCGGTACATGCAGACCTATTTCACCCCCTATAAGGGATATTACTTTACCGGTGACGGCTGCCGGCGCGACGAGGACGGGTACTACCGCATTACCGGTCGCGTGGATGACGTGCTGAACGTAAGTGGCCACCGGCTGGGAACGGCCGAAATCGAAAACGCCATCGACGAGCATCCCAGGGTGGTCGAATCGGCCGTGGTCGGGTACCCACACGATATCAAGGGAGAGGGCGTCTTTGCCTTCATGATTATGGAAGATGACGTTTCCGACCCGGAAGATCTGAAAAAAGAGATCCACGACCTGGTCTCCAAAATAATAAGTCCCATTGCCAAGCCGGACAAAATCCAGGTGGTAAACGGGCTGCCAAAAACACGATCCGGGAAGATAATGCGGCGAATCCTCCGCAAGGTGGCCGCCGGAGAAGCCGATGACCTGGGCGACACATCCACACTGCTCGATCCGAGTGTGGTCGAAGAGATCAGGAATGGGAAAGCGTACTGATACACCAGGACGACGATCGTATTGTCAGCTCCGGCTCAGGCGTCAACGCGGAGATCCGACACCTGAATTCAGTTCAAGGATGGTATCTCACCACAGAGGTGCCATCCTTTTTTTATCCCCGGAAATAACCTGTTATAAACAGGATACCGCTTCCCAGCAGCAGTGCCAGCCGAAATCGCGTTTTGGTAAACACGGAATGAAACAGTAGCCCGTAGGAGTAGGGATTTTCCATGAGCCAGTGGTAGTAGTGATGCCGGTGAGCAGCTCCCAGTGCCATTGTCACGTGCCCGTGAAGTATCGTGAAGGTGAAGGGCAGGGAGAAGAGGAACGCCCCGGAGAACGCGAATATGCGTTCAATTGCGAGAAAACTGCACAGGTAGAGGAACGGCCATCCAAACAGGATGACCAGCGGAAAACAGAGCGCCCAGTTAATCAGGCTGATTCGCTTGAAATTATGTTCACTTAGCTCGGAATGGGGCAATCTGTATCTCTTTTTTCAATGAAATAACAAGCTTGATTCCCGATCACTGTTAACGAATAACCAGGAACTAAATTTGGCTGGCAATCAGCATTTCAATTTCGCGGTACGGCATGTCGAAAATATCAGCGAGTGATTTTTTGGTGAGATGCTTTTTGTACACGTACGTGCCGTTGCGCAGCGCCGTGTTGGACCACAGGCACTGCTTGATGCCGCCCGCATCCCCGATGGCCAAAAGATAGGGGGCGATGACGTTGTTGAGGGCATAGGTTGCCGTGCGGGCCACATTCGACGGAATATTGGGCACGCAGTAGTGAATAACGTCATGTTTTTTGTACACCGGGTTGGAGTGAACCGTGGCCCGGCTTGTGGCGATAC
This sequence comes from Balneolaceae bacterium, assembly GCA_033722415.1. Taxonomy (GTDB): domain Bacteria; phylum Bacteroidota; class Rhodothermia; order Balneolales; family Balneolaceae; genus JAMQKA01. The sequence goes on from JAWVZC010000037.1 coordinate 5,449, forward strand.
AGCCGCCCTGGTCGATTACCGTATCCACAATAACACTGCCCGGTTTCATGTTGGCCACCATGGTTTCAGTAACCAGAACAGGGGCCCGTTCTCCCTCCGACATGGCCGCGCCAATCAGCACATCCGCATACTGCAGGGCAGAGGAGAGATACTGGTAATTGGCGGTGGCCGTGATGATGCGGCGGTCCAGAGCATTTTCCAGGTGGCGCAGTTTGGTGAGATCGTTATCCATGACAAACACCTGTGCCCCGTAGCCCAGCGAAGTGCGTGCGGCATACTCGGCTGTGATCCCGGCCCCCAGAATAACCACGGTGGCGGGCGGAATGCCGGATATCCCCCCAAGCATGATACCCTGGCCGCCATCCTTTTTTTCCAGGTAGTGTGCGGCAATTTGTACCGCCATGGAGCCGGTAATTTCATGCATCATCCGAACGATCGGGAACTCCTTGTCCTCACCCTTGATAAACTCGTAGCCGATGGCCGTTATATTTTTACGGATCAGCAGGTCCATGAACTCTTCGGTGGCGTTGCCCAGATGCAGCGCGGAAAGCAGGGTCTGATCCTGTTCGAGCAGCTCGTACTCCTCTTCACTCGGGGGAGACACTTTTACGATCATTTCCGATTTTTTATACAGCTCATCCACACTGTAGGTAATATCTGCCCCGGCGTCGGCAAAATCGGTATCGGTAAAATTGGCCTCTTCTCCCGCTCCTTTTTCAATAAATACTTCATGACCGTTGGCCGTAAGCACCGAAACCCCACCGGGTGTCAGGGACAGGCGTCGTTCGTCGTTGTTGACCTCTTTAGGCAACCCGATTTTAAGTGAGATCTCGGAGTCGGACTTCATCAGCCGCTTTTCAAGCGTCTTGATACCGATCTGTTCGGTTTCAAGGGGATTAATATCCATAAATAAGGTTGTTTGCCCGCTGTACAGTGAATATTTTGAACAAATTAATTTAAACTTGCTCTCAAAGCAAAACGGTTTTTGTGAAAGGAAGAGGCAGGCTTAGCCGAGAATTCTTGATCTCAATCTGACAAGTTTTTGCAGCTGACGAAGAGTTAGCTCGCTATCAGCAAATTCTAATTGCCAATAACCCAATACCAGGAATGAGTATCCGCCCGAAAAAGAGTTTAGGACAGCATTTTCTGAAAGATACCAACATGATCGAAAAGATCACGGATGCGATTGAGGCGGACGCTTCGGATCGTATCATCGAGATCGGTCCCGGAACCGGAGAGCTTACGGCGGCCCTGATCAGGCGTTTCGATAACGTGGTTGCCGTTGAACTGGATCAGCGGGCAGTAGCGGTGTTACGGGAAAAATTTCCGGGTCTGGAGGTCATCCACAGCGATATTCTCGATATCGATTTTGGGCATATTGCGGAGGAGAAGGCCCGCACGCACGTCATAGGAAATCTGCCGTATTATATAACCAGCCAGATCCTGTTTCTGTTGCTCGCGAACCGGCACTTACTGGCCGATGCCTTACTGATGATGCAAAAAGAGGTGGCCGAGCGCCTGGTAGCCCCCATCCGTACGAAGGATTACGGTATACTGAGCGTACAAACCCAGCTTATGAGTTCGCCCGAAATCCTGTTTGATGTTCCACGCGAGGTTTTCAGCCCGCAACCCAATGTCGACAGCGCCATGGTTCGCCTTGCGTTCGACAAAGGGGTACTGGCTTGCAGTGACGTCCATCTCAAAACGGTAGTCCGTACCGCGTTCAACCAGCGGCGGAAAAAACTGAGTAACGCCCTCAAACCGGTGGTTGACAAAAAGCAGCAGCCGTCCGGGTTCGATTTTGACAAACGGGCAGAGGCCTGGGAGCCCGGGATGTATGAAAAGTTGACAGCACGTCTGGAGGAGAATGGCATTTTGACCTGAAAATTCGGCTCCCAAATTTAGTTGACATTCATCAAAATTTTGAAGGTTCCCCCTGATCCCCGTTTTTTGCGCTCCGCAGAGCCTTCAGCGCATAAAAATCAGTCAACATGCCGAGTTTGGTATAGAACTTGCTCATATTCCTACCTGAAATACTTGGTGGTGATACGCATTCCAAGTAATGAAGGATTTATTCTGTCAGAATTTTCAACTTCAACTATTAACCTAAATTAGGGAGTCATACAAATGGCTAAAACAACAATTAAACCCTTGAGTGATCGTGTTTTGGTTCAGCCTGAACCAGCTGAAGAAAAAACGAGTTCGGGTATCATTATCCCCGACACAGCTAAGGAGAAGCCTCAAAAAGGCACGGTGGTAGCTGCTGGTCCGGGTAAAGTAGAGAACGGAACCAAAATTGACATGTCGGTCAAAGAGGGTGACAAGGTACTGTATGGAAAATACTCGGGAACCGAGATTACACTGGATGGTGAAGAGTATCTGATCATGCGAGAAGGTGACATTCTGGGAATCGTCTCCTGATCATGAATTTCATTTCCCAAAAAATTCAACCTAAAAATCAACAAAAACTACAGGAGAACTATGTCTGCTAAATTAGTTCACTACGATATGGAAGCCCGCGATGCGTTAAAGCGCGGCGTTGACAAGCTTGCGAACGCTGTCAAGGTTACGTTGGGCCCCCGTGGACGCAATGTTGTCATTGAAAAATCATTTGGTGCCCCCACCGTAACAAAAGACGGCGTTACGGTTGCCAAGGAAATTGAGCTCTCCAACAAGCGAGAGAACATGGGCGCCCAGATGGTGAAGGAAGTTGCTTCCAAAACCAGTGACAATGCCGGTGACGGTACAACAACCGCTACCGTGCTTGCACAATCCATCATTCAAACCGGCCTTAAAAATGTGACCGCCGGTGCCAACCCGATGGAACTGAAGCGCGGAATCGACAAGGCGGTTGACGCCATCATCGCTAATCTCAGGGAACAGAGCAAGGAGATCAGCGACCGGAACGAAATTGCCCAGGTCGGTACGATCTCTGCCAATAATGACAATGCGATCGGCGACCTCATTGCCGATGCGATGGAGAAGGTCGGTAAAGATGGTGTGATTACCGTCGAAGAGGCCAAAGGAACCGAAACTTACCTCGAAACGGTTGAAGGGATGCAGTTCGATCGCGGTTACCTGTCTCCCTACTTTGTGACCAACTCCGATACCATGACCGCCGAACTGGAGGAGCCGTACATCCTGATCTTCGACAAGAAGATCTCCAACATGAAGGATCTGCTTCCGATCCTCGAAAAAGTGATCCAGACCAACAAGCCGCTGCTGATTATCGCCGAAGATGTTGAAGGCGAAGCACTGGCTACACTGGTTGTCAACAAGCTGCGCGGATCACTGAAGATCGCCGCTGTCAAGGCGCCCGGTTTTGGTGATCGCCGCAAGCAGATGCTGGAAGATATCGCCATCCTGACCGGTGGTACCGTGATTTCTGAAGAGCGCGGCTACAAGCTCGAAAACGCTACGCTCGACTACCTCGGTACGGCTGATCGAGTCAACGTCGATAAAGATACAACAACCGTTGTCGGCGGACAGGGCGAAGACAGCGACATCAAGGCGCGCATCAACCAGATCAAAGGTCAGATCGAAACCACAACTTCTGACTACGACCGTGAAAAATTGCAGGAACGCCTTGCCAAGCTCAGTGGCGGCGTTGCAGTACTGAATATCGGTGCTGCTTCAGAAGTTGAGATGAAGGAGAAAAAAGCACGCGTTGAAGACGCCCTGCACGCAACCCGCGCTGCCGTGGAAGAAGGCATTGTGCCGGGTGGCGGTGTGGCATTTCTCCGTGCCCAGAAGGCCCTTGATGGTCTCGAGGCTGAAAATCCGGATCAAAAAGTCGGTCACGAAATTATCCGACGGGCTCTGGAAGCACCGCTTCGCACCATTGCCAATAACGCCGGTTCAGAAGGCTCTATCGTCGTTCAGAAAGTGAAAGACGGCAAGGATGCCTACGGGTACAATGCACGCACTGAAGTGTATGAAGACCTGATCAAGGCTGGTGTTATCGATCCTACGAAAGTAGCACGCACCGCTCTTGAAAATGCCGCTTCCGTTGCCGGCCTGATGCTGACAACCGAAGCGCTCGTCTCTGACAAGCCTGGAAAGGATGACGATGACGATGACGAAGGACCTGCCGGCGGCGGTATGCCGGGCGGCATGGGCGGAATGGGTGGCATGGGCGGCATGATGTAAGATCACCGCACCTGTCCATTTCGGCACCTTTGCCTGAAATATGTAAGCCTCACTCCCGGTATGGGAGTGAGGCTTTTTTAATTGCAAACCCTGGAATTGCATGGCCACTCCCGACGTTACAGATATTCTTTCCGAACCCGTCAGAAATATCTTATGTCCCTGGATTGCTGCAGCAGGGATCGTTTATTCGCCGACCGAACCCGAAACCTGCTTTTCAGAAGTCCTGGCCAGGTCCAGTACGGCATCCCGGTACAAGCTGCTGGGATTATACCGCAATACCGCCTTTTCTATGCTTCCCGTACGTTCCTTGAAGTAGGCCAGGTAATTAGCGATCGACAGGATATTATTGTTGATATCAAAAATGTCGCTGCCCACAAACCATTTGTTGATCGAGTAGGGGATAAACTGCCCGTACGACATCGCCCCCGCGTAGCTTGATTTCAGCTCGAATACATCGAGGTTGTTTCGTTCGGTAAATTCCAGCAGTTCCGTTAGCTGTGCCCGGGCAAATTCGGCGCGATAGTCGACTGCATACATCGAAACATAGGAGTTGAACGGGTTATAACTGCCGAAATTTTTCCCGAAGTCGGATTCGATACCGATTATGGCGGAGATCACATATTTTGATATACCATACGTTTCCTCCGCCTTTTCGAGCTGCTCAGCGTGCGTTTCCATAAATTGACTGATATCCCGCAGCTTGTGATCGAACCCGAGTATCCGTTTGTACTGCTCAAAACTGACGGACTTACGTTCAGCGGAGTTGCGAAAACGGTCCCCGATCTTCTCATACACTTCAAACCGCGGATCGTTAAGCAGCGGTTCAATGTCGTGCCCCTTTGCCTTCATATAGTCGATGAGTTCACTGATCGAATCGTGATATTTGCCAAAGGGGGATAGCGAATCGGTTTCGGTGAGGTCCTGTTTGTAATGGTCCGAATCAATGTGGGCTCGTGCAATATCCGGAAGCAGAAATACGCATAACAACCACACCGCGGTTATAATACCGAATCGAGGATATAGTAACAATTTACCCATAGTACACTCCAACGTTAGATTTTTAGACCCTGTATCGTATTATCATAAATTTTTAGGAATCATGACAAACAAATTGGAAATATTTAACGGATTTCACATGACCGATTACTGCTGCTGAAACCGGCAGTTTCGGCTATTCATTGCGCAGCAGCGGCATGGTACCTTCATAATGCCGGGCGGCGTTGACTCCCATGATATCAAAACGATCGAAATGCGACTGGAGTCTCCGCCAAAAGAGTGTAAAGTTTTTCTTGTTCCTCGGTGTCCAGGTTATTTCGGAAACGGCGAGCGCTCTGGGAAAGGCCATATACGCTGCTTTTTTCGGCGATTTGATATATTCGGTCCATACATTTCCCTGGGCCCCCAGAATATATTGTGCCTCCCTCCCTGTGAGGACTTCCGGCACGGGTTCAAAGGAGTAGGTCTTTTCCAGCGTGGTAAACCCGCCGATAGCCAGCGGCTCGGTGCCGGGATCCGCCTGGTAGTAATCGAGGTAAAGGTGTGAAGTCGGGGTCATCACCACCTCGTGATTTTGCCTGGCCGCCGCAATGCCGCCCTCCATGCCGCGCCAGCTCATTACCGTGGCATTGGGGGCCAGTCCGCCTTCCAGGATCTCATCCCACCCGATAATCTGGCGCCCGTTTTCGTTCAGAAACTCCTCGATACGGGTGATGAAATAACTCTGGAGTTCATGTTCATCCTCCAGTCCCTCCCGTTCGATAACCTGTTGCGCAACCGGGCTTCGCTCCCACTGGGCTTTCGGGGCTTCATCTCCGCCGATATGGATGTATTCGCTGGGGAACAGTGCCATCACTTCGGTCAGCACATCTTCCAGAAACCGGAAGGTTTCCTCCGTAGGGCAGTATACATTGTCGTAAATGCCCCATTGTGTTTGAACGCTGTACTCACCGCTTTCGAAGCACCCGAACTGCGGGTAGGCCGCCAGGGCAGCGCTGGAGTGTCCCGGCATCTCGATTTCCGGGATAATCGTTATCTGTCGTTCCTGTGCATATGCTACGATCTCACGGATCTCTTCCTGAGTGTAGTAGCCGCCGTATCGTTCCCCGTCATAGACCTCGGAACCGTAGTGTCCCACCAGCGTGGAGTCGCGCCATGCCCCCACCTCGGTAAGCCGCGGGTACTTTTTAATTTCTATACGCCATCCCTGGTCTTCGGTCAGGTGCCAATGGAATCGATTCATCTTGTACATCGCTATCATGTCGATATATTTTTTTATAAAATCGACCGGAAAAAGATGGCGCCCCACGTCAAGGTGCATCCCGCGGTAGGAAAATCGCGGGTGGTCATTTATTTCCACAGCGGGCACCGACCATTCCACATGCTGGGGTACCAGTGTCGGGTCGGTATGTTCAATTTCAGGGGGAAGCAGTTGACGCAGGGTTTGTATCCCGTAAAAAATGCCCGCTTCATCGGGTGCCGTAATGGTGATGCCGTTTTCATCGGAAACGAGCGCATACGCCTCGTCATTTTCGTATGCCGCACTGTCAGGGTCCAATCGCAACCTGATGCTGTTGGCAAGATCCCGGTTGTCGGGACGGACCTTCAGGTTAAACCAAGTGGCGGAGTTCACAAGTTCTGCTAGCATGGTTCCCATTCGCTGAAGCTCCGGCATACCCGGATCTACCAGGATCGACGTTTCCCGATTCAGGCTGAACCGGCCCTCGTTAACCTGTTCGGAAACCGGTTCCGGTATCACGTCGAGGGCGTGTCGTTCCACCGTGTCCGGCGAAACGCATCCCGTAATTATTATTACCGCACATACGATCGTCAAAAAGTAGTTCGGAATTTGATTTGTCCGATTATTCAATATTCGCATCTGTGTTCGCAAAACTTTGTTGATTGTCATTACATGTTCCTGTTGACATGCCGGCCAAAGAACCTGTTGGCCGAGGGTTTCATCCGGAGTGATAAAGTCCTATTTCACTGAGAGCGGCAGGGCCATGGGAGTTGGAAATTATAATCCTGATACGACCGGTCGTAACCGGCGCGGTTCGCAAAATACGCTTGTGCCCCACGGTAGTGCCTCGGGCGACGGTTTGCCACCGGTTTCCTTCACCCGCCAAAATTGCAAATTCAGCGATTCGCTGACCGAGTGGAATAAATTCCCGTAGCACGATGTGATCGAATGTCACATTATTGCTGAGCTCAAGATCCAGAACGGATAGATTACTGCTGCTTTCGGCAATCCAGAATGTAGACCATTGGTCGTCAGTTAATTTTTTGGTAAGGGAGCCGTCGGCCGTAACCGGAGTAGAGGCAGCTAAATTCCGGTCAAATATGGTCTCAATTCGATTGGTAAATTCGTAAAGTCGCTCCACGTCATGTTCATGAAACAGGCCCTCCGGCGTGGGCGGAATATTGAGCATCATCGTAGCATTTCGGCCTACCGATTTGTAGTAGACCTCCATGAGCTGGTCAACCGACTTTACCTCATCGCCTTCCTCAGGGTGATAAAACCAGCCCGGCCGAATCGAGGTATTGCACTCGCCGGGTACCCAGTTGGGACCGTGGGGTTCTCCCCGGTTCAGGTAGCCCCCGTGGCCCGGTTTCCCGATCTCCACCGAGTCGCGATCAATTTTCGACCAGTTGGTTTCCCCGGCAAAGCCGTGTTCATTGCCAATCCAGCGCACGTCGGGCCCCTCATCGGAAAACATGACGGCGTTCGGCTGCCGCTCCCGGACCAGGCTCCACCACGCTTCAAACTGGTACTCCATATCCTTTGCCTCTTCGCCTTTGGCCCCGTCGAACCAAATTTCGGCGATGGGCCTGTAATTATCCAGCAGCTCCCCGAGTTGATTCATATAGAACGTGTTATGGGACGGCGTTCCATAGCTCGGTTCATGCATGTCCCACGGCGAGAGGTACACACCGAATTTGATCCCGTATTTTAGGCAGGCCTCCGCGACCTCCTTTTCCATATCGCCCTTCCCGTTATTCCAGGGTGAACTCTCCGCGTAGTGGTCGGTATATTGGCTCGGCCAGAGGGCGAATCCGTCGTGGTGCTTGGCGGTCAGGACCAGTGTTTGAAACCCGTTATCGCTAAGTACCCGTGCCCACTGTTCGGCATCGAACTTTTCGGGATTAAAAATAGAGGGGTCTTCGGTTCCCGTTCCCCATTCGCGGTTGGTGTAGGTGTTCATCCCGAAATGCACAAATGCGATCTTCTCCTGGCGCTGGTACTCCACCTGTTGCGGGGTGGAATGAACCGGATCCCGTGGGTGTAGGTACGATGACTCCTGAGCCCATATCAGTTCCAGTGGCAGAGCCAGACCAACGGCCAGCAGGAGATGGAAAAGTATCCGGGGGTTCATCGTTTCAGACCTCAGTTATAGGTGGCCGGGGTAATAGTGATATTCCGAAACTCCACGGGCCCGTGATCGCCCTGCAGCATGATCGGCCCGGGCTGGCCCTCGTTGCTGTCAAGGGCACCACCGGTGATGCCGGGAATCGGGCGGTTGCTGATCACTTCCGTACCGTTAAGAACCACGGTTACCATCCGGCCGGTGAGCGTGATGTCGTATGACTGCCACTGGCCCGGTTTTCTGGCCGCGTTCACGGCGGGATCGATAAACCCGTAAATGCCCCCGATGAGATGACTCTCCGGTTCCATGCCGTAGTTGTCAGCGATCTGCACTTCATACCGTCCCCTCAGGTAAATACCGGCATTGCTGCCCTCGGGATACCGGAATTCCACATGCAGTCTGAAATCATTGAATTCCTGTTTGGTGATCAAATTGCCGCCCGCTTTTTGGTTTACCAACACACCGTTCTTCATTCGGAATTGGTTGTTTTCGGGGATGATCCACCGGGAAAGGTTTTGATCCAGTAAAGCGACCTCTTCTCCCCACGACGGTTCCCGTTCCCGGTTAAGTAAAGGGGCCCGGTCGGCGGTCCATGTAAGCTTGTTGCCCTCAGGGCCGATTGTCCAGCCGGTGAGTTTGTCGTTTTCCATGCTAAACACGAACTGCGGGTCGGGATACTGGGAGACCCACTGCGGAGGGATGGTAAAATGGTAGGTATTGCTTACTTCGTCATAATGGATCTCCGAAATGGGACGGGCACTGCCTACCGGACCTACAAACTGGCCAACCAGCGCGTGGGAGCCGGAGGTTTCAATTTCAACCCATGAGGGGCGCTCCCCGTCGGGCGTCTGGAGTGTGATATCCCATCGTCCCTGGACCTCGGACCCGGGAATACCGGATTGCGCCCGGGCTGACAGGCAAGTTACTGATACAAGAATAAACATGAATTGGAATGTGACTAATTTTTGCAGCATAAATCGTAATCGTTAGTAGATGGTTAAATATTAGTATTGAAAACAGTTAATCCGAACAGCAATATCGCAAAACTTCACGCAGGGGAGGCGGTGTTTCAGAAGGTTTTTGATTGCGAAACTTTGCGCCTTCCCGGTATACCTACGTGGTACGGCGAATAGAAGCGATACAAGGGATGCAGGTCCCCTTACTTGATTTCGGTGATCCGGATATTCCGGAACTCCACTTTTGTATCGTGGTTTTGCAGCCCGATATAGCCCTTTCGGCGTTTCAGGCCGGGATGCTCGTTTACTTTGGTCATATGATTTACAAGGTTCGTGTTTATTACCATCTCGCCATTTACCCATACTTTCACCCGCGGACCGTCGGCTTCGATGGTCATTTCCTGCCACTCTCCGGCCGGTTTGGTGGCACGGGTTGAAGGGGCTTTGACGCCGTAAATGCTGGCGGTGTATTGCCAGGGGTCCAGGTCGCTGTACTCAGCCGCATAATCGTCCAGCAATTGAATCTCCATGCCCTGGTATGCCGGGTTGCCCTTCCGGGGAGCACGGATGAAGATACCGCTGTTTCCCCCCTCGGGAAGCCGGTACTCAAGCTTCAGCTTGAAATTATCGTACATCTCCCGGGTGGAGATCCACCCGCCGCCGGTAGCATCCGTCACAAGCGTACCGTTCGATGCCTGCCAGCTGCCCGGTGCAGCATCCACAACGTCCCATCCGGTGAGATCCTCGCCATTGAACAGCGTTTCCGTACGGGGTATTTCCCGGATAAACACATTTTTGAAATAGAGCGGGGTGTTGTGGGCCTGAAGCTCGATCTGTCCCTCCGGGTATATCGGCTTGTCACGATTCCAGTAATTTTCCATCACCACATCATCTACCACCAGCCGGTTGTTGAGGTGAACGGTGACCCGTTCCCCGACCATCTTGATACGCATCCGGTTCCATTCACCGACCGGGTTGTCGGCCGGTACCAGCGGTTCGCTTGGGTGATTCTGATTATTGTACAATCCCCCCGATCCCACCGGGTTCTCCGTAATGTCCCAGATCTGTACCTGTGGCGTGCCGCGCAGGTAGACACCGCTGTCTCCGCCCGGTTCGATCTTCCAGTCCAGCAGCATTTCAAAATCTCCATATTTCTTGGCGGTCGTAAGGCTCTCCCCCTTGCCGTCAAAATAGAGGATACCGTCCCGAACCGACCAGTGCTGCTCCATGATGCGATCGGCATTTTCCTGGGCCTCTGCCAGCTCCCGATCGCTCATTTCAGCCCGTTTTTCCGGGTTCGCCACCAGGCCGTTCCAGCCATCAAGATTTTCGCCGTTGAACAGGGCCGTAAAACCCTCGGGTGGGTGGTTCATCCCGCCCCTCTCGTCGTTACCCATGGAGTAGTCCGGGTAGTAGACATCGAGATCGCGTACCTGGATATTGCGAAACGCCACTTCATCACCATGTCCCAGGAACCCGATGTGTCCGCTGCTGCGCATCAGCCCCGGGTGATCCCTGCCGTCCGGCGTATTTTTCGGATCGATCTCCTGCAGGTCCGTATCCAGGATGGTTACCCCGTTCAGCCTGACGGTGATTCGGGAACCGTTGGCAACCACTTCCTGCCGGTTCCATTCCCCGGCCGGTTTCAGGTGGCCGCGCTCGGCGGGAACGACCCCGTAGATGGAACCGTGGTACTGCCAGGGGGCGAGGTCGTCATATTTTTCGGCCTGGTTGTCAAGGATCTGAAGCTCCATCGCCCGGAAGGCCGGATCCCCTTCAAGGGGTGAACGGATCGCCAGGCCGTTGTTTGCACCGGGCGTCAGTTTGAACTCGAACCGCAGAATGAAGTCGCCATATTCCCGTTCGGTGAATATATTGCCGCTGGCGCCCGCTTTGTGTACGAGCTGCCCGTTTTCCACCACATAGGCGTTTTTGACGCCCGTCCAGCCGGAAAGATCCCGCCCGTTAAACAACGAGCTGAATCCTTCTGCAGCCTCTTCTTGCGAGCGATATTCCTCGATGTGTTGGACGATTTTCTGCCGGGTGGTGGAGTCGGCTGTTGCTTCAAGTACCGAAAGCGTCTGATCGGCCCCGTCAAAATCATCTGAAAAACGGTAGAAGGGAGCCATGATTTCGGCGGCTGCCCGGTATGCCTGTTCCCGGACCGATTCGTTTTCGTCAGTGTAAAATTCGGAAACTGCCTTTAGCGATGCCGTCGATGGCATGCCGGAAAGGGCGTTTAGCACCATGATTTGCTGCTCTCCGGACGATGTCAAACCGGCAGCCCTTGTGAGAAAATCCACCTTGTCCCGGTCTGAATAGTGAGAATTGCGCACCAGCCTGATCAACCCGTCGAGGAGCTGCCTCTTCCTGTCGTCATCATTTTCCGCCAGTACCTGCAGGATATGTGGAATCGCCTGCACGTCAGGCCATTGGGCCAGGGCTGCAAACGCCGCCTCACGCACTTGAATGTCGGAATTGTCAGTCAGTGTCGTAATATGTTCCAGGGACGCACTCCCACCGATCATGGCAAGTGTCTCAAGCAAGGCTGCCATCTGTTCCGGAGAGGCATTTTCCAGTGATTCGACCAGGGGTTTTGCAGCGGCATTTTTGTCAGAACTGCTGTTTGCCACAGTGGCAATCGATCGCTGAAGCGTCTCTGTTTCCGCCTCAGATCGTGCATTGATCAATAAGCCCGAAAATTGTTCAATGTCGCCCGGTGTCCCCAGCGATCCCAGGGCCTTGAAGGTAGCCAGCCGAACATCGGGACTGAAGGAATACAGCTGGTCCAGCAGTTCTCCCATGTACTGTCGGCCCCGGCGCTCGGCAAGAATTCCGATCAGCGTCACCCTGGAGTGTGTTGAGAGGCTCATCCAGCGCTCCCGGGCTGCCGAAAAGAGCGGTGCGGAGGGCAGCTGAAGGAGAGCAGTTTTAACGGCTTCAATCTCCTGTTGCTCCGTTGCCCGGTCCAGAGCGGCCAGCAGGGAACCGGTTATTTCAACTCCTCCCAGCGCAACGGATGCGTCCAGGGCGGCCAGTCGGACCGTCTGGCTGTCACTGGCAAGGTAATACCGGATCTCATTCAGGGCCGAGGGGGTACCGTGTTTACCAAGCATCGTAATAATATCAGCCTGCACGACAGGATTACGCTCTTCCAAAAGGGCCAGGAAAGCGTCGGTAACAGCGGTATCTTCGAGCCGGCCCGCACGTTCCAGGGCCGCGGCTCGCAATTCAGGATTTGGGTCTCGGGCCGCTTCTGTCAACAGGTCGAGGGCTTGCTCGCCTTCCACACCGGCGATAATATCCAGAG
>JAWVZC010000038.1:0-18038 GCA_033722415.1 Balneolaceae bacterium
GACAGCGTAAACTCCGGCAGGTGCTTGATGGCCCCGCCGTCCATCGCCGACTCGTGCGCCAGCAGCCCCACGCAGGTCCAGTTGGCCGACTGCCGGGCGTTCGGGTACGGCTCGCGACCGGTGACGATCGAATCCACAAACTCGTGGGCCAGGTGCGGGTGGGACCCGCCGTGGCCGCCGCCCTGAATGAACGACAGGTGCGCGTGATCGTCGGCATCGTAGACGCCTTCCCGGGTGAATTCCCGGATCTCCTCCGGCAGCCGGTGCCCGTAGTCGGGCACTTCCACGCGCTCGGGGATCTCCGGCTCGGGTTTCTTGGCGGTGTGGATCACCGGGTCCTCACCCTCGATCAGCGGCCATTCGAACGATTTCTTGGAGCCGTAGGCATCGAAGCTCTCCCGGTACTGCCGGGCCGTGTCGAACAGCGAGCGGTATACGTGGGCCGAAATGTCGGAATCCCTGAGTTTAATATGGCAGGTCTCCACGGCAAACGGAGAGCCGGATTTTTCAATAAGATCGTCACTGATCCTGCCGGAACCAAAGCAGGAGACGTACTCGGCGTCGGCGCCGGTCAGCCCCAGCACCGGGCTCACCACGTGGGTGGCATAGTGCATCGGCTTCATGTACTGCCAGTACTCCGGCCAGCCCTCCATATCCTGCGGGTGGGAGGCCTGCAGGTACTGGATCCGGCCGAGTTCCCCTTTTTCGTACAGCTCTTTCACAAACAGGTATTCGCGGCTGTAGACCACCGTCTCGGCCATCGTGTAGACCAGCCCCGTCTGCTCGGCGGTCTCCACAATCTCCCGGCAGTCTGCGATACTGGTGGCCATCGGCACCGTGCAGGCCACGTGCTTGCCGGCCCGCAGCCCCATCAGCGTGTGCTCGGCGTGCAGCTGAATCGGGGTGTTGATATGGACCGCATCGATCTCCGGGTTCTCCAACAACTCCTCGTAAGAAGTATAGCGGTGTTCCTCCGGTATGTTGAACGCGTCCCCAACGTCATGCAAGTCCGATTCCGTCCGCTGGCAGATGGCGTACATGTTGGCATTCGGGTGCTTCTGGTAGATCGGGATGAATTCCGCTCCGAATCCCAATCCGATAATGGCGATGTTTACCTGGTTATCTGGCATAATATAATCCCTGTTTTTTTGGTTCTTGCGTTCATTCAAATAAATTTTCAAGAAACGCCAGCCCCTCGCTGGCCAGTTCATCCTGGTCGTCGGCAAACGGTTTCCAGATGCAGACGGCGTCGGCCAGTGCCCGGTTGTCCGAGGTGAAACTTTCGATGGTGACAGCCCCGCTGTAATGTACGGCCTCCAGCCCTTTCCGGAAGCTGTCCCAGTTGGTCTGTCCGGTACCGGGCGTACCGCGGTAGTTTTCGGATACCTGCACGTGTATCAGCTTGTCACCGGCAATAGTGATCGCCTCTTCCAGGCTGCGTTCCTCTAGGCTCATGTGGAACCCATCCACCATAATTTTCGCAGCGGGATGACCGATATCCTCAACCAGCCGAAGCGCATCTTCGGTGGTATTTACCAGGTCTGATTCAAAGCGATTCAGCGGTTCGATCGCCAGTTCCAGCCCGCGGCTGTCCGCCTTTACGGCCACTTTTCGTATGTTGTCGACCGCCAGCTGCCACTCCCGCTTTCGCTGTTCGGGAGGCACCATCCGCGCCTTGCCCACGGCCGAGTACATCGGCCCTGCGACAAAACCGGTTTCCCATGCATTTGCCAAGTCCATCAGTGCATCGAAGTAATCGAAGCAGGCCTGATGGACTGCCGGATCCTCGCTGGTAAAATCGCGCTCAGGACCGAATGCCCCGCACACTACCGCCTCCAGGCCGTGGGCATCCAGCGCCCGCTTGACCTTTTCGGCGTCAATCAGGGAGGGATCCTCCACGGGGATCTCCACCACATCGAATCCCATTTTCCTGATTTTCGGGAACAGCTCAACCGTATCTGTTGTAAACGGGGAGGTCCATACCCATGTGCTTACGCCAAATTGAATATTCAAAACAGATTCATTTCCTGGTTCAAACTAACTTGCTTAATTCGCTACCACCCGCATGGTTCCCTGCATCGTTCGCCAGTGCCCCGGGAATGTGCAGACGTAGGGATAATCGCCCGGATCGTCCGGTGCGGTGAAACTCAGCCTGACCGTATCATTCGGATTCAGCAGGTCGGTGGCGTGCAGTATTTCCGGCATATCGGGAACATACTGGCGTTCCGCTGCATCGGGTTCTCCGGCCATTTCGTCAGCGGCCTCTCCAACCTCCTGGAGCGCACCGGGCTGAATGATCAAGAGGTTATGCTGCATGAAATCGGGATTTTCAAAGACAATCTCCACCTGTCGACCGGCCTCGACGGTGAAATCTTCTACGTCATACCTCATTTCGTTAATCACCGTTTTAATCCGGATGATCTTAACGTTTTCAGAAGCAGCAGTTGCTTCACCCGCTTCTTCTGTTGTACTCGTTCCAGCACCTGAAGTGGCCGACCGGTAGCCCTCGGCATGTTTGGCCGCCGCCAGCTTCAATGCTTCGGCCAGCCACTCGTCCTCCACCACGTCCGAATCCATACTGAGTTGATACAGCCGCTCCCCGATTTCGCTTCTCTCCGGCATCTCAATGGTGGAAAGGATCGCCGTCTTGCGGGTGCGCGGATCGGGATCGTTCAGCACGCCGGAGGCAACTATCGCTTCGTTATTTTCGGGGGTTCGGGGAAGCACCTGTATCGCCGCTTTCCTTACGCCCGCCGCCGGGTGTTCCAGCGCCTCGAGGACCACCCCGATGGCTTCACGGTTGCTGCCGTCGAGCATCCCCAATCCGTGGATGGTCCACAGGGCATGCAGAGCCGCGCTGTTGAGCCCCATCTCATCGACCTGTCTCTGCTCAACGAGTGCATACAGATCCGAAAGCACGTCGGTCTGGCCCCGCTCCACCAGCAGCCGCTGGGCGGTCATCCGCCAGAACATATTGTCGTGATCCAGGGCATCCACAAGGCCGTCCGGGTCATCTTTACTCAGCGACATATTGCTGGTGTGATCGGCTCCATTGTACGTAATGCGATAAATTCGTCCGTGTGTTCGGTCACGCAGCGGGTTAATATGGGCGTTCCCGGCCCCGTTTTCGGCATCCCAGCCGGCCCGCTCTTTGGTTGGCGTGGGGTTGTGCTGAATCATGAAATTGTACCAGTCCAGCACCCAGAGCGCCCCGTCGGGACCCACTTTGGCCTGCACGGGTGATACCCACTCGTCGCGACTGGCCAAGATATTCCAGCCGTCGTGTTCGGTAAAACCGGCCCCGTTTTCTTCAATAATGGCACGGTGAAGCAGGTTGCCGGTCGGCTCGCTTACGAATGCCATCCTGTTCCAGTACTCCCGGGGGAAGTCTCGCGCCGTATAGAACTTGAACCCGGAGGCGGCGGTAAACCCGCCGAATACATCCACCTGCCGGTAGTCGGTAGTGATGGGGTGCATGGCGTAATGACCGTCAATTTTTTTGCGTCCCGCGCTGTACCGGGCGCGATCCTGTCCTTCGGTCCAGTTGTAGTGGGCATAATACCGGCGGGGAATGCCCATGTACACGACATGCTCGTTGTTGGCGGTGGATCCGAACACGTCAAAGGTTTCATTAAATCCAAGCCCCCACGTGTTGTTGCTGGTGTAGGTCAGCATCTCGAAATCGATGTTGTCAAAGTCGGTCGTAAAGCGGTAGAATCCCTGCCGGAACTCAAACTCCTCGCCGCCGATGGTGCCCTCGAACCCGGAATAGCCAACCGTTCCCCAGATCTGGTTGTCGAACCCGTACTGCAGGTGCGAGGGTCCTGCATGGGTGTCGAATGTCCCCCAGCCGGAGATCACCTTCTCCCGGATATCGGCCTTGTCATCTCCGTCGGTATCTTTTAGAAACAGAAAATGTGGTGCCTGCGAAACCAGCACTCCGCCGTTTACCAGGACCAGGCTCGTGGGAATATTCAGGCTGTCGGCGAATACCGTGGTTTTATCGGCCTTCCCGTCACCGTCGGTATCCTCCAGGATCTTCAGCACGTCGTCCCCGACGCCATCCTCTTCCCGTACGGTATTGGGATAATCCACAGTTTGCAGCACCCACAGCCGCCCCTTTTGGTCCCACGTCATATCGATCGGGTTTACGATATCGGGTTCCGAGGCGAACAGTTCCAGGTCGTAGCCCACCGGCAGCTGAATCAGTTTTTGCGACTCTTCGGGTGTTAGCGGCAGCTGGTATTTCGGGGGAGGATCCACCTGCCGGTAATTGGGAATGGTTTCACGTTGCTCATACTGCAGCTCCGGGATGGTGTTGGCAAACTGCTCCCAGTGTTGCCGTACACGGACGCGCACCGCCCAGAGGATGCCCGCCTTGACCAGCTCATGGAACCCCGGGTTCGACCAGGTGCGCTCGTCATGCCCGTAGGCGGTATAAAACACCCTGCCGTCTCCGTGAGTGCGGGTCCAGGTCCATGGTTCGGCGTGATCGTCCGTTACCCGCTCCATCAGCACTGTGCGGTCGCTGTTGTGCATATGGTGCACGTAGGTCTCGTCCCAGGTCTCAAACTCGGATAGGCTGTCGGTCACCGGGTGATCCCGGGTGACAATCTCTGCCGTGAACGTGCCGGTTCCGTGCTCGCTGAACTGGGCGCCCACCAGCTCCACGAACGCCTCCGAGTTCCGGAAACAGTAGCTGGCGGAATGAATCGGCAGGAAGCCACCGCCATTCTCGACATAATCCAGCAGGGCCCGCTCCTGGGAGGTGGTGATGGAATCGTGATTGGCGTAGAGCATCAGGGCGTCATATTTCGCCAGATTTTCGGGAGTAAGTTCATCGGGATTTTCGGTATAGGAGAAGTAAATGCCGTCATCGGCCAGAGCCGAGGCCAGCAGGGGGGCGTAGGCCTCCGAGTTGTGATGCTCACTGTTGTGCCCCAGGAAGAGCACCTGAATCGGGCCGGGACCGTCATCCCGAACCTGCTGTTCCGGCTGGCAGCCCGCTGTCATCAACAGTAATCCAACAATCCAAATCCTGTAGTTTTCCCATCCCATTACCTGCTCCATATAGTCCCTGAATGTAAAGGTTTGCGTTACGATACCGGAAGGCGAAATCGTAAATACAAGCATCCCCTATTCAATCCCGCCCTATTTTAAGTGTGAATCTTACACCTCTAACATATAGAAACAATGCAGAAAAACAAATTGATTTGTTCCGGATTACCATATTTTACGTTTCCTGCCCGGAACCGGGGGAGTTACGGGATGAGGTGCACAGTCGAGGTTGCGGTGGCTGTGGAAGAACCGGCTGTAAAACAGGGTTCAATGTGGATTGTCCTGCATTTAGTTTCCGATGTTCCGGGAACAGGTATATAAAGTCGTACCGTATCTGCAAGCAACAGATTACCCCGCTGGCGTCATCCCGCACTCCGATGCGGGAATTCGCAAAAGTACAAAGCGTGGATTTTCCCGGTTACCTTCATCAGCGTTAATTTTCCCTGCCAGATACTGAAACGGGTTGCCGTCATGAACCGGGGAACCTGTCAATGGTACGTTTCCATATATGCCAGCCACGCCCGCTGCCGGTCAAGTCGTTCCCGGTATCGCAGGGAAAGATCCTTCGCCCGATTCAGCTTCTCAATCCATTGCGCTGCCAGTTCGTAGCCTCCCTGGAAAGCCAGTCTGTGTATCATCGCCTCGAAGGTATCAAAAAAGTCCAGTTCGACCGGATGTTGCAGCAACTCAGATGCATACGCTGTTACCAGCCCAGCATTTTCTACATCAAGTGCTTTTCCCACGGCGCGCATCTTGATCCGGTAGTTCGCCGTTTCAAATTCGGCAGGCGACAACAGCTGCTGCCGGTACCGCAGCTGCCGGTATAACGACCACTGCAGGGAGTCCAGTCGAAAGGCAAACGCTTCATTAAATGAGGTATCCGCCCGCTCGTCGGCCAGCTGCATCGCACGGGCGAGATGCTGTTGCGCACTTCCGGGCTTTTGATTCATTTGATAGGCATCCGCTTTTAACAGATGTATTTCAACGCGGGAGGAATCCGGTTCCGGTTCATTGACAACGGGCCCGGGATTCCCGGCCTCCAGGTTCCAGATCATCCAAAGCAACAGGGGAGTCCCCTGACCGGGGTCCATATCCTTGAGTTCGGCCAGCGCGGCGATGGCACCGTTGGTATCCTTGCGCGCCCTGCTGAGCAGAAAACGATCAAAAATCTTGGCCGGCGGGGCAATCTTGTGGGGACAAGGCTGCTCAAAAATCGACAGCTGCCCGAATATACGGCGGGCGCGCTGCCGGTCGCTGCTGTCGACCCGCACCGAATCGAGCCGCCGGTGCCAGCCTTTTATCAGCTGCGGGAACGGTTCGGGATACCCCTGCTCCACACTCCCGCACTCATAAGCTTTCACGAACTGTTCCGGGGGACGAGTTTCCACCAGGTAACGTACGAAAGATCCCGCGGTTGTATAGTTGACGGCCGAGCGACCGGTATAGAATCCCCAGTAGGAGAGAGAGGCGGCCATCTCTTCGGCAGACGGGTAGGGCTCCCGGGCAGCCACAAGCTGATCGATCGTGGAACGCGGCGACCGGTCCGGGTCGAGCGCCACGGCGATGCCCTCTGTAAGGCCGACATTGGGCAACAGCCCCGGCCACTCCAGCAGGGCCGTTACGGCGTGAACAACTTCATGCTTGAGCGATCCATCCACCTGTTCTCCTGCGATATGAATCTGCGGAACCCGCTGCCACACCGTGACGTAACTGGTATGTTTGGCCCCCACCAGCTCCTTCTTCTGCCAGGGATCGGCGTAAAGGTAGAGCTCGATCTTCTCCGTACTGTCCGGCTCATCGATTCGGAGCGCCTGCTTCACCTCCCGGATATAGAAATCGACCTCGGCCGTAATCCGGTCTATCTCCTGTTCGGGATATCCATCGCGATCATAAAATATCCTGGCGGTTTCCGTCTGCCGCTCTCCTCCCAGGTATGTTTGCAGCAGGTCGGAAGTGGTAATAATGCGCGTTTTATCCAGGTGGGCATATCCCGCAAGCAGGCCGATCACGGCCAGTCCGGCGATCCACTTGTAGCTGGTATCCCGATCCAATACGGGAATCAGCCACAGCAGCACTGTCCAGCAGAGGGTGAGAAAACGAAACGCCGGCATCGCAAGAGGAAACGGCACAGCTTCATCATAGATCGGGCCGGGCCAGTACCCCCAAACATGGTTAAAAAAGTAGAGCTTCGGGAGGGTCAGGAATTCGTAAAGCAGCACGCCTGTGGATACCAGTACCAGCAGCAAAACGGTGCCTGCCCGCGGGAACGGCAGCTGCAGCTCCCTCATACAGCGCCCGATTCCAGCCCCAAAAAAGGTACTCGGCAGGGGAATAAACACCCAGAAACCGAGCCCCTCGACCGTATAGCAGCCGGTCACGAGGGCGTTCAGCAGCAGGGGAACTCCGCCCAGCACCAGATAGCCAGAAATAGAAAGCGTCCGCTTCAGGTCGCCGCGTCCCCTGGTGCCACCGGCGGCGGCCGAGATTCCTCCCCAGAATGCACCGACAGTCCCCGCCAGCAGGGCCGATTCGAAATGCAGATCCCGGATCAGCGGGATATACAGTGCTACTGTCCCTGCCAGGAGGGAGAGAAGGTATGATCTAGCCTGCATTTCTCGCGAGAATTCGGTTAGATTTCTTGTATTGTTTGATATACAATGAGTTACCTTGATTTATTTTCGAGCAGGGTATAACGAGATGTCACAGACTGCGAAATGGTCCCGATAGCTGCGTTGAAGATGGAAATCACCCGCTCAACGTATAATCATACGTTACGCTTGCGATGACTCCTTCGCCTTGCTGACGAACC
Source organism: Balneolaceae bacterium (assembly GCA_033722415.1). Taxonomy (GTDB): domain Bacteria; phylum Bacteroidota; class Rhodothermia; order Balneolales; family Balneolaceae; genus JAMQKA01. The sequence continues at coordinate 7,868 of JAWVZC010000038.1, forward strand.
AATTTCCTGGTTAGAAATACAGGCTAGCACCGCTTATTCGTGCTTCGCACGGCAACGGCTTCCGCGTGATGCATTAATTCAGTTTTTGTTCCATTTCATCTGGTTTTCACAAGAGCCGTCTGCCTGTTATCCCGGCAAATCGACTTACTGTTTAAACATGGTGCTGAGCACAAACCAGATATTCTCCTTTCGCTCGGTGAGCCTGCGCTTGAAATAGGGAAACCACATGGTACCGTATGGCACGTAGATCCGCGTGTTGTACCCGTCGGAGGCCAGCTGTTCCATGGTATCCTGGCGCAGGCCGTACAGCATCTGGATTTCGTACCGTGCCTTCCCGATATCGTTTTGTTTGGCGTAATCAAGCAGCCAGCTAATCAGCTCATCGTCGTGCGTGGCAATCCGCGGGTAGGTGGTTTTATCCAGCAGTATGGCGGCATACTCCTTATAGGCCTCCCGGATCGCCGGCATCTTCTGCAGGGCGATTCGCTCCGGTTCATTGTAGGCTCCCTTGCAGAGCCGCACGTCCGCTCCCATGTCAGCGAGCTCATCGATATCCCGCTTGGAACGGTGGAGATAAGCCTGGATCACAATTCCGACATGTTTGCCATATTTTCGGAACGCCTCCTTGAATATCTCGATGGTATCCTCGGTGTAGTCGGACCCCTCCATATCAATGCGGACAAACTGGTCGTGCTTTTCGGCCTGATCCAGCAGGCGAAACAGATTGTCGCGGCAGAAGTCGCGGTCGATATCCAGCCCCATCATGGTGAGCTTGATCGAGATCGTGCTGTCTAGCCCCGCCTCCTCGATCCCTTCGATAAGGCCGATGTAGCTGTCGGCCGTATCGCGGGCCATCGCACGATCCGTCACGTTTTCCCCCAGCATATCGAGGGTAATCTTAATGCCTTTGCGATTCAGATCCTCAACTTTCGGAATTGCCTGTTCAAGGGTCTCTCCAGCCACAAATCGTTTGGCTAGCGCAAATGGTAATTTCATTAGCTGACGTCGCTGTTTTATTTCAAAAGTGAGTAGAAAATAAAGAATCCGCAATAAAAGAGATAGCGTGTAATGGGCGGGAAAACGGCAGTAATCACCTTGAAACCGTTCCGCTACCGGTATCCCCCGATCTTTACTATCCTGCAAAAAAGCCTGTTAACACTACTCCTCCCGATCCGCCGGTATGTACACGCCGGATAGCGAATCAGCGGGAAGATCAAATCGAGGCGGTGGCGGGAATCACCGGTCCGAAGATCCCACATCAAATAATCGCATGAAAATTATTGTAACACTTGAGGACCGCTGGACGTAACAGTGGAATGTCTATTGAAAACAAATGTTAGGAGATTTACCATGAATACACGCAATATATACCTTACGAAAGTGTTCATTTCGTTCGGTCTTTCACTGTTGATAACACTGCTGTTAATTATATCCGCAAGCGCCACACCGGCACCTGACGAGTTCTCGCGCGACGATCCCTACCGTATCGAAACCTTTACGATCAGTACACCGGGCGATCTGGAAGTTGAGACGTCCGGCGGACACATTACGGTCGAAGGTTCGGAAACAAATACGGTGCGCGTCGAAATGTATGTTCGGCGCAATGGCCGGGACTTGAGTCCCTCGGATACCGACCTGGATGATTTTGATATCGAAATATCGCAATCCGGAAACCGGGTGAAAGCCGTTGCCGACCGGCGCGGGCGAATGCTTGACTGGGGCCGAAACAACCTCTCTATCTCATTTGTGGTATACACCCCCCGTGAGATGACCACCGACCTGAAAACCAGCGGTGGACACATCGCTGCAACAGGACTGGACGGTGAGCAGCGATTGGCCACCAGCGGCGGACACCTGGAGATGAGCAACTTGAAAGGCACCGTTGATGCGCGTACTTCCGGCGGACATATCGAGATTCGTGATTTTACCGGCCGGATGGAAGCCCGGACCAGCGGTGGGCATATCGAGGCCGAAAACGCCGAAGGCACCATAAAACTACGGACCAGCGGCGGACATATTTCGCTGCGACAGCTCGCAGGCAGTGTTGAGGCCACCACCAGCGGCGGCACCATTGATGCTGACCTGACCAGCATCGAGGAGTTCGCTGACCTGCGCACCAGCGGGGGACATATCAACATCAGTGTGCCCGATGGTATTGCGCTTAATCTTGACCTGAGAGGCAACAGTGTTAACACCAAGCTCAAAAATTTTACCGGAGAAGTTGAACGCGACGAGGTGCACGGATCCATCAACGGTGGGGGGCCCCAGCTAACGGCCCGGACTTCAGGCGGTCGGGTACGAATCACTTACAACTGACGCCTATTAGGTTCCTCTTATCATTTACGGTTGATCCCCGGGCACCTGCCGCTTCCGGTGCCCGTTATTTTTTTACCAACTGGATATTCCCCCTCTGGTAACTCCTTGTTTCCCCTGCTCTTACCCGCTCAATTACCTGCCCCGATATGTTTTAATTATTTATTAAAAATTCACACTATAACTGTATACTTTTTGCGAATGATTAAAAATCACCTAGCGTTGTAACATACTCGTACATTAAATCACCAATCAAAAACTATTTTAGATATGAAACTTATTCGTTTATTTACATTTATTGCCTTAATCGCCCTGGTTGCTGCCTGTGGCGGGGAGTCCGGCGACCAACAGCAGCAAGCCGCTGAGGAAGAGAGTGCCGCCAGCGATGTCAGGACTATCGAAATGGTGGGTATCGATAATATGAAGTTCGCGGTAACCGGCGATTCCGAAGGTATTTCAGTAGGAGAACAAGCCGCCTCTCACGATGATCTGGTTCTGCTGGAATCGATAACGGCCCAGCCGGGCGAAGAGATCCGAATTGAATTGACCACCCGCAGCCAGCTGCCCGCAACAGCCATGGCACACAACTGGGTGCTCCTTTCTCTGGACACCGATCCCCAGGCTTTTGCCAACGCAGCTGCTCAGGCCAGGGACAATGACTACATCCCGCAGGATATGACAGACAGCATTCTTGCCGAAACCGGACTCGCCGGTGGCGGAGAAACCGTATCGGTTACCTTTACCGTTCCCGAAACGCCCGGTGAGTACGAGTATATCTGCAGCTTTCCCGGTCATTTCGCCGCAGGCATGAGGGGTACCCTTGTTGTTGAAGGGTAACCGAGCGAATCAGCTTTTACCCGGATATCGTTTTTAAATCAGAAAAGCCCGATCATGGTGATCGGGCTTTTCTATTTTGTCTTATTTTTATACCTGTTACTCCACCTTCAGGTAGACCGGTTTTTGCGTTTCAACCGCCACTTCGGATGCCCGCTGGATATCGTTTATGAAATCGTCATCGCTGCGAGAAATGACGGTATATTCCCTGCTCTCTTGTTCATCCAGTTCAAGTGCGGCTGATCCTGTGGCACAGGTGACCTTGATATGCATGGGTGTATAAATACCAAAAGTGATATTTCCTACCAGCATATTAACAAAGCTCAACCTCGTTTCCACCATTGCCACACCGTTACTGCATTCTTCTGCAGCCTCTACCGTTTTAGGCGGAACCAGCCCGAAAATCCAGGATGAAGCAAACGTTTGTTCATATACCTGAGCCGACGGTTCGAGGCCGGTGGTTACCTTGGCGTGGTAACATCCCGAGATTGCGATTATCAGCACCAGTAGTATGCCTTGCTTGATGTATTCCATGGTATCCCTCGTTTTTTATGTATTATGAATGATAGAAGATTGGTCTACTTACAACGTTTCCACTCTGTAGCTCTCTGCTGAAACGAATTAATGAACCATCCCCTAATTGTACCGCTTGCCGGCATGGTAAATGCCGAATCAAGTGTTACAATATTTAACATAATTTTTGGAAAAAATAAAACAGCAGACCTTTTAGCCCGCCATTTTCAAACAAATTAATGCTGGATTAGTGTAATACCCTGGGTTACAGAACCTTACATTCATCTTGTAATGAAATACCTATCACAGCGTGTATCAAGCTTCGAAAGTGGTCTGTTTGCTTCGTTGTACAGGCAATCTTGTCAACGTTCCAACATACGTCTGCGCGGTCATTTGTCCTGCGCCTTGCTGAAAAACTAATTTCTTGGTGAGAAAATCGGGTTCACAGGAGCAGGACGTGGCACCATACCAACTCTCCGGTCATCGGTTTTAAGCAGCAGATGCTTTACTTGAAATACCTGCAATAACCGAAGTTTCAATTATTATTGACAATTGACAGCGGATACACTGGATACAAAATCAGATCCTGGTCGTACCCACAGCATCCCGGTACATCGACTTGCAGCGCGGAACGTTTTCCCGCGGGGCAACTCGGATCCGGAACCTGCCGGTATTACACCGGAACGTAGTGGGGGGGGTAAGTGAAAACTGAATCAACCCGGACTCAACGATAAATGATCAGGGCATCTCCTGGAACCGGTCATAGGCCTTTTCTTCCAGAGCCTCCCGGTGATCCGGGTGGGCAATTTCGATAAGGGCCTTGGCGCGCTGACTCAGGTTTTTACCGTAGAGATTGGCCACGCCGTATTCGGTTACCACATAGTGAACGTGTGCCCGGGTGGTAACCACACCGGCCCCCTGTTTCAGGTAGGGGACGATCCTGGAGATCCCCTTGCTGGTGGTTGAGGGCAGTGCAATGATCGGCTTGCCACCCTCACTCAGTGAAGCACCGCGGATGAAGTCCATCTGACCACCCACACCCGAATAGTGGTAAGTTCCGATCGAATCGGCACAAATTTGGCCGGTGAGATCCACCTCCACCGCACTGTTGATCGCCGTAACTTTCGGATTTTTTCGAATCACGGCGGTATCATTCACATACGCTACATCGAGCATGGCTACCTGCGGATTGTCATCTACAAAATCGTACAGCTTCTGGGATCCCATTAAAAAAGTGGACACAATTTTTCCCGGGTGCCGTTTCTTTTTTTCATTGTTGATTACCCCGCTTTCGACCAGCTCGATAATGCCGTCGGAAAACATTTCGGTATGAATACCCAGGTCACGGTGATCTTTAAGGGCTTTCAGAACCGCATTCGGAATCCCGCCTATTCCCATCTGCAGGGTGGCCCCGTTTTCCACCAGTTCTGCACAGTAGTTGCCGATTCGCTGCTCGATTTCACCCGGCTCGCTCACAATATGCTCGGGGAGATCCGTCTCATGTTCCACCAGGGCGTCGAATTCGGTGACATGCACCATCCCGTCGCCGTGGGTACGGGGCATTCGCGGGTTGACCTGGGCAATCACTTTTTGGGCGGTCTGCACAGCCGCACGAGATGCATCCACGGAAACACCGAGGGAGCAGAACCCATGTTTATCGGGCGGAGAGACCTGTACCAGGGCAACATCCAGCGGCAGGATGTTATCACGAAACAGGTAGGGAGTTTCACTCAGGAATATCGGCAGGTAGTCTCCACGTCCCTCATTGACCGCTTCCCGGACATTGGCACCGACAAAAAGCGCATTGACCGTAAAACTGTCTTTGTATTCTGGGGCCGCATAGGGAGCCGGGCCTTCGGTGTGAAGGGAAATAATTTCCACGTCCCGGAGTTCACCCGCCCGTTCGGTCATCGCCTCCAACAGGTGATGGGGCGCCGCGGAAACGCTGTGAACAAACACGCGGTCACCGGAATCGATCAATGTTACGGCTTCGGATGCAGATACATAAGTATTCATAAAAAAAATGTTAGATGGTTATTAAAAAATAAGTAAAATGGTTTAGTGTCCGCGCCGGTACGCAACGATCCTGTTCCAGTGAAGATAGATAAACAATCCGACAGAAATCAGTTCAAGTACTCTGCCAGCCAGGAACCCGCTATCGGGTAATATCTCCAGGTGAGCACACAGGTAAATCCAGAGGCCGCCATTCAACAGCGCTACCATGCCCCACGCAAGAGAATTACTGCCCCGTTTCGGCCCTTTCAGGTACCGGGGCAGCATCCAGTACGCCGTGCCCAGCACAAACTGAATCAGCCAGCCAAATAATGCGAGTTCAATATGAACTTGTAATAAAGTCGAGAAAGAAATTTCCAGTACCACGGCCTTGCTCACAAGCATCACTGCACCGACAGAGATGGCGGCCAGAAAATAGAGCAACGAAATTCTGATCATCCAGATACTCTGCACCGGCATGACTACTTCTTCCCCCGTTTTGCGCTCCGTTTGCGTTTGCCTTTTACGCGCGGCCAGATGGCGATCACGTAGGCCAGTCCGCCCCCAAGCTGAAGCAGGGCAGACAGCACCAGTCCCCAGGCAATCAGCCGTGATTCCGAATATGCTGCCCCGAAAGCCATCGGTTCGGTTGCCGCACGCAGCACGAGACCGAAATTGATACCGGTGAAAGCAAGCCGGGCGGTATTCTCACTCCCGCGCTGGGAGCTCCCCGCCTTCCTCCTTCGCGGATACATCCAGATCGAGACGCCCATGATAATCTGGGTGATCCAACCTACCAGCAGAAAATGCCAAAAGAGCGGGCGTACCATAACCACCGGGGCGCTAATCAACCCGGACTGTGACGCAGCCATTTCCACCCCCGTCAGCATGGAGAGGGCAAAGAAGATCATTCCGGATCGGATAAAATAGATGGTAATTGTTGGCATAACCGCGAATCTGTGTTTAGTTATGATTATTAGTGGCTTTAGAAATATCTTCCCATCAGTACCTACCGGGCATACACGAGGAGTTTGGGGAGATCACGCAACCATATTCCAAAGAGATCATTTATTCACAATCCGGGGGTTCCCCCCGATCACATTTTTTGCAATTCAATGTGTGTCCCAGCCGCTATCGACGTCCCTGAGGCGTTACGACCCAGGGCCGCAGCTGCCACGGAGGATCATGACGCACGTGCTGGTAATGACCACACTCCAGTTCGGCCACCCAGTCGCCCTGATCGTCTTTGTGGAACCCGGAAATAGCCTGTTCCATCAGCTAGCTATGATTTTTCTTGTGTGCCCGATTTCAATGTCCACCACTCCAGACCGACAGTCACAACCGGCAGTATCGCCACCACTGTAACCGCGTAATAAATCCACATGCCACTCCAGGTCACCGGCCAGAAGCGGGTTAAAAGCAACAGGCTTGCCAGCACCGCAGCAATGGAAAGAGATACCATGATATACCATATGGATGCCGTTGGGGTTACCGCATGCAGCAGTCCGATACCGGCCAGGGTAAATCCCCCGAGCAGCAACAGGTGCAGGTAAAAAATCCTTAGAGCGTGGTCAGAAAGCCAAAAACCTGCAGGAATTACTGAAGCAGCCACCTGCAGTACACCCTTTGCCAGCAACAGCCAAAGGGGCCAGGCCACCAGAGCCCCGTAGCTTTTTCCAGATCGAAACATGCCAACGATCACAAACAGGAGGCCACCTCCGGCCATAACTCCCCCTGCACGGGCGGTACCAAGCATGGGAAGCGTTAACAGGGATTCCGGGATACCGTAAGGAAACGTTAGCGGCGCTCCCAGCATAATGGCAGCGGCAAGCGCCTGTTTTGACACCGGGAATTGTTGTTCTTCTGTTTCCAGCCATTCATCAAGCATGGCAAGGGTGGCCAGAACCACCCATCCTTCGGTAAAGCAAGCCAGGAAGAAATGGGTCATCGCTTTGCCTGCAAGCGCTCCGGGAAGACCAATCGTCTGAACCACGGCAACCCCCCAGGCACCGAATGAACTAATAACCAGCATTACCAGCGCCCCCTCAAACCATACATTTTGTTCGGCTGCCGGGATATCTTTACGAACCCACAGATACCCGGCCAGGTAGACATACCAACAGATCATAACCAGCCCGGACAGGATGACAGAAACCGGAAGCGCCATATTACCAACGGGTACCGGGTGGTAACCATAGAACAGAAAGAAGGGAAAAGACAGCAGACCAAACAGCAGCGTTCCGCGGAGCGACCATTTCATAAGCATCACACCGCGGACCCGCTCTTTTGAAGATGTTGTCAGGAATAACGCTCTTCTGTATACCATGTATAGCGGAAGTGCCGAGGCCCAGCCGAAAAACATCAGGTGGGAGTGGGCATGCCGGATATTCTGAAGGCTCAGCTCTCCCGGCAACCATCCGGTCATACCCGCCCGAAATAGCACGCCGGTCAAAGCCGCCGCCAGGAAACAGAAAAATATTACCTGCCAGAGGTAGCCATCTCTTTGAATATATGTTGCCACGTTCTGCTGCAGGCTCTGGTTTAGATACTCGTTTACTGGTCTGCGGAATTATTCGCGTCAATCGGTTGACCCGGGATCATAATATGGGACCACGGCGTTCCGGGTTCCATCAGCCAGGATCCGCCCTCCCCGGCCGGGGCACTGGAGATGCCGGTAGACTCTTCGGTTGCATAGGGCACATACACCACGTAGAGCGGGTTTGCCTTCAGTACTTCCCCGGCCTGGTAGTCATACCCGTCTTCCGGACCCGAAAGGCTGTATAGCGCCATCGGACGGTCGGGGTAGTGCAGTTTACCCGCCTCTATCTCCGATTTTCGGATGCTGTCCACTTTTGAACGGGATAGCCCCTGTGCCCTCAACTCGCGACCGCGCTTCATAAACGGCTCCAGTTCCCGGTAGTAACAGGCAACATGGAACCCCTCGCTTTCGGGATCGTCCGACAGGCAGATCAGCTCATTGCTGCCATTCCGGAGCGTAACCAGTTGGCCACTGTTACTGTACCCCAACACTTTTGCCCCGTCCCGTTTGTTGGGCGGAGCTGCCTGTACTGCTGCCTCGATCTGCTGCTCCACGGTCGGCAGGTTGTCCTGGGCCTGATTATCTGTAAACCCCATGGTTACCATTACCGACACTGCTGCAATCGATACTGTCACTTTACTCATATCGCCTTAGGTTAATTTTACGTTCGGATGGAGTTAATTCCCCGAATCCTGTAATTATCGGTCACTCCAGGCACAAGATAATAAAATACAGATACGTGTCTTCCTTTTTCAATTGCCTTTCTTGCCTCCTTAATCTGCTTTAGACTGCATTTCTCACGAAAATTATGTCAGATTTCTTGTAATGCTCTGATATACTGTGAGTTACAGTTATTTGTTGACTACAAATGGCATACCAGCAGGTAGTGGACTGCGAAATGGTCCCGTCTGCTTAGTTGAAGGTGGAAATAGCGCACGCGACGTATCAATATATGTTTCGTTTGCGATTACCCCTTCGCCTTACCGACGAACCAATTTCTTGGTGAGAAATGCCGGTTAGGAGGGTTCCGATGCCAGGTCTCCTGCCACCCGGTTCCATATCGAATCGAGCCGATCCCGCTCTTTCGCTGCAGTTTCTGCAATGGAACTGAGATTTTCGCCGGGGTATGGATCGGTTGCTGCTATCTGTTGGCAATACGCTATCCCATCTTCAAGATTGCGTTTAAATTCGGACAGTTTCGTTAATTCAGCTTCCTCTCCCTTCGATTCCTCCGCCAGTTCCCCAAAATAGTCCACATACATTTCGATCTCCTTGGCAAACATGTGGGGTCGACCGGCGGGAACCAGCGTATCTCCCCTGCCATAGATATGATCCACCATCTCCTGCAGTGAATAGGTTCGGTCGAACCATGCGATGTTCGGCCCCGGGCAGATTGCCTGCGGGGCTCTTCGCTCCTCCAGGATTCCCAGGTTGATCAGGGCCCCGTTTCCCAGGTGGTCGCAGAGACACGTTTTTTCCAGCACCTGCTGCCGCATCGCCGTTTTTTCGGGTTTGTCGACATCCATCCGGTTTATTTGATCAAGTTTTAACAGCTGGTACTGGTTTGAGGCCGTGCAAATCGGCTGATCGGTAAACTCGGTGTTCGACTTCAAAAAACCCTTGGGACAGGGGGAGCCCGGTTTACCCTTTGCAATTCGGTTTTCGTGCCACTTTTGGGATCCTGTATTCCGGACATTGTTAAACGGCACTCCCAGCGGCGATACGCTGCTCAGGTAGAGGTCCTGGCTCCCGGCATTTTCCAGCAGCGAACGGGTCGCCCGATCCACCGTAGTCGCTTCCGGAACCATCAGAAACGGACTTCCCCAGCCCGTGGCATCCATTCCGAACTCCTTCAACAGTCGTTTGGCCTCACCGCTTGTTCCGATACCCCCCTGAACCGTCAACCGGGGCCGGGTTACCTGCCAGTGGTCACGGAATTCCGAACCGCTGTTGCTGTAATGTCGTTTTACCAGGGGCGCC